>JAYTHD010000141.1:0-3433 GCA_043732975.1 Verrucomicrobiota bacterium | reverse complement strand
CCAGGACTCGGGGAACCGGGCGTGCCGGATGGTGGATCGCCCTTCGCGAGCGGCGCTGTAGGTCACCTGGATCATTCCCTTTTTTGACTGGAGGACGCTGGGGTAGCCAAAGCCAGCCTCGCCGGGTTTCACCAGTTCCAGGTGGCGTTTCCAAGGCCAGGTATGCCCTTCATCCGCACTGAGCCAGATGGCCAGCGAATGCCGGCCGTTTTCCGTGTCGTTGCCGACCATGAGCCAGCGACCGCTCTTCAACGCGATCACTTCCAGGCCGGAGCCGGGGTTCGGCAGCGAACTGTCGGTGACGGGCGACCAGGTTTCTCCACGATCCTGCGAATCGGACTGCATCGCGCGCTTCGGCGGCGGTCCGTTGTCGCGCATGAGCGTATACAGCGAACCATCGCGGCGGGCGACCACACTCGGCTGCACGTTGCCGGCGCCAATGAGCGGCGCGCTGGCATGCCAATGCGCTCCCCAATCATCGGTGATGGCAAACAGGCCGCAGGAAAAGCCGTCGTGATAGAGCGGCAGGAGCATCCGCTGGCCTGCCAACACCAGCGGGTGTGCCCGGGGCATCCAGCCGAGTCGCCGGTAGAGCTTGTTGGTGGCGTGATCCCGAAAAGCCGTGAGATAATCCTGCGCCTCCCGGAGTTCGTTGGCCTGCAGCGTCGGCGTGAGGCGGGCGACTTCCGCCTCGAGGCCCGGCAGGGATCGGGCGACGGCAGCATCGAATTCCGCGCCGGGCTTCACGTGGAGCACTTCGCTGGTGTGCCAACGCGGTGGGCCGTCACGACGGTAATCCGAAGAGATGCGATACTTCAGGATCGCGGATTCCCAAAGGTTGGCAGTGATGGTGACGTGGAAGAGCCACAGTTGTCCGCGCGGGTCCACCAACAGGCAGGGATTGCAGTCGGGAAAACCGGGAGTATCGGCCAGGACAAAGCGCGGACTCCAATTCCGCGCGCCGGGGCGGAGTCGGGCGCCTTCGACACGGACATCGTCGGCCTTTCTCTCACCCGTGCCGTGGAACCAACACGCGATCAAGTCGCCCCCGGGAGATTCCACAAGGCAGGACGCGTGGTTGTGCCAGGCTTCGGAGGCGAAAATATCTGATTTCACCAAGCCAGCCGCAGCGGTCGAATCTGCCGCCGTCACCCACAGGACCCCGCGCACCAGGAAAATGGCCGCCAGTATCGAGGGGCAGATGCGTGAAATCACCCCTGAAGATGGCCAGCCCGCCGGATGAAGCAATGGTGGGCCGTGGACACCGGGGAAAAAACCGCCGTTCCCGAGAGAACGGCGGCCGGGTTTTATCCCGCTGGCCGCGGTTCAAATCCGCGGCGGGCGCAGTGCGTTGAGGCGCGTTAATTGGAATCAGTGTCGCACCACGCGGTAGAAACGGACCCGTTCTTCCTCGGCGTCCGTGTCCAAAAGGCTCGTACAATTCTGTCCGGCCTCCAACTGATTCACCTTCGCCCAATTCGCCAAATCGGAGCTGATTTCCAGATCACCGCCCAGGGCGCTTTCATCGACGAGCAACAGTTGGACGGCCCCGTTATTGAGCGTCTGGACCGAGGCGATCCGCGGAAGGGCTCCAGCGGCCGAGGCGGGCAGGGGCGGCGGTGCCAACTGGGACAGGAAATGTTGATCGGTGCCATCAAAGGAAGCCACGCCGTATGTGCGCAGTTGGAACTCGCGGGTGACCCGGGCGGTCAACGTCCGGTCCATGGCGTCAAAAAACGGACCCCAGCGGATCACTCCGGCGGCGGCATCGAAATAACCGCCTTCGCTGACCTCGCCGACCACCGCCTCCACGCCCACAATTTCCTCCACTGCCCAGGCCAGGGTGTCAGGCGCCAGAGTGACATAGACGGACAACTTGAAGGTATTCAGTCCCAGGCCACCGGCGATCTCTGCCAGCGCGGAGTTCACCGCGCCGCGCTGCGGCAGGTCGGAGGCCGGGTTCGTGGACGGATCGTCCGACGATGTCAGGGCGGCGCGGACGCTGGCAAAATCAGCCGCTGGCTTCGTCGGTGTCGCCGGCACCCAGAACAGCCCGGGAATGTTGACGGTGGGATCAAAACGGTAGGTGCCACCCGAGCGCAACAAATAGCCGCCCCGGGTCACGTAACCGATGGGAACCGGGTTCGGCGCCGTGATCCAATGGGCTCCCTTCTTCCAGGTGGCGGCATAGTTGCCCACCTCCTCGGCCGTCAGAACAAAGTTGGCCGGTGCGGCGTCAGCAGGATGTGCCAGCAGGGGCCGCGGTTCGTGGATGGCTTCGACCAGCACGGAAATATCCGCACGGGCGGCGTTGCCCGTTGACGATTTGCCCTGCGCGGTCAATCGATGCTTGCCCGCCGTCGGCGTCTTCCAATCCAAGGTGTGGGTGATGGGTGTTCCCGGATCGGGCTCACGGAAGAACGCGAGGCGGGAAAACCCGATCGATTCTCCGTCGACCAGAAACTCGATCTCCGAAAAATACCCTTTGGGATCCGTCGCCGTCACTTGAATGGAGATGGTCGTGGCCTGCGTCACGACGGCATCCGGCTTCGGAGTAATAAAAACGATGCGGGCCGATGGGGGGGGCGGCGTGACGGGGGGGACATCCACGATGACCACCGATGCCTGGTGAGAATCGCCGATTCGATAGGCCCGACTCGGTCGCAGCGTGAGGACGACCGTTTCGTCCGGCTCCTTTAGATGGTCGGCCAATGGGGTCAACGGAAGTTCGCGAGTTGATTTGCCCGTGGCGATGGTGGCATCTCCATCCAGAAACTCGTAGTCTCGTCCGTTGCGCGCCGTGCCGGCCACGGAGTAATAAACCTTCACCGATTTGTTAAGGGGGCCGGTTCGCTTCAGGATGAAATGGACGGGAAAGGGGTCTGCCTTTGGATTCGGCTCGCTCGTCTTGGGCCCGCTGGCTTCGAGAGTAATCACGGGCAATTCCGGCGGTGGTCCCACATGGATGGCCCGGGTGGGCGAGGGAATCCGGCTGGTGCCGGCGATGCCCACGGCTTCCAGGACGTAGTCACCGGCGAGCACATGACTCCAAACCAGGCTGTGGCGCAGAGCCACCCCGGGCGGAAGAAAGCGCTCGCAGGCGGGGCAGGGGAAATCCGACTGCCCGACCTGGGTGCCGTTCGCAAAGAACTCAACCCTTTCAATCAACCCCGTACTGCCGCTGGCCAGCACCTCCAGGGTGATATCCGCAGTGGCATCGAATTGTTGGTCAACCGCAGGATGGACCCAGGTGACGGCGCCTTTGACAGCGGGGGTCGCGTCGACAATCACTCCCTTGGCGGTATCGGGCGATCCAATTTCGTAGGTTTGCGCGAGGCGCTCGGTCGGCAGCGGTGTGCGCTGAGTCAGACGGATCTGCACAGTTTCATCTGCCTCCGAAATCGCATCCGTCAGGGCCAGAATGCGTGTCAGG
>JAYTHD010000140.1:0-4352 GCA_043732975.1 Verrucomicrobiota bacterium | reverse complement strand
GGATGTCGCCGCGGGCCAGCACATGGATGGGGCGCGGCTGCCGGGGGGGACTGAAATTTCCGTCCGGCGGAAAATCGCGGGTCACCGCGTAGACGAACTGCGGCGCCGGCAGGGCGGCCAGCGCTTGCACGTTCCGTTCCGTGAGAATCGCCAGCGCGAGATTGCGGCGTTGCGTGTCGGTCCGCTCCGCCACCGGAACGCGTAGCAGTCCGGCGATCTCCGCCGGCACCGGGGCCCAGGAGCCCGCTTCCAGCGCCCGCCCGCTGGCGGCCAGCCGAAAGCGCCCGAGCCCATGTCCGGTCGCATTGCCCTGATGTTCCAACAGAATGGTTACAATGGTGCCGCGAGTGATTGCCCGGGATTGCTCCAGTTCAAAAACCGCCTGGTGGGGTTCCCCGTAGTGCGGATGAATGCCCCAGTGCGTGTCGTCCCGGCCGTCGATCGCCTGGGCTGCGGACATCGTGGGGCCTTCGTTTTGGTCGGCGGTCGCCCGGGCAAAAACGAGCGGCGTCGCGTGGTTCGTCGTGCCGGGCGGCGCGATGAAGGCGCGAAATTCGGTCAGGTGAAAGTGTCCGTTGTCGAACCGGCCGGGACCGTGTTGGGGCAGGCGTTCATCGGGCAAGGCTTCGAGCCGCAAGGCGCGCAAATCCCCGCCCGGCCAGGACGCCCCAACAATATAGGTGTCGCGTACGGGTCGGGTGCCGCTGGCGAACCAGGACCCATCTGCCTGGCGGTCCAGGGTCGCGCCTCCGGTCGACACGACGCTGACGATCTCCAGCGGCGTCCAGGCCTGCTCCCGTCGCGCTGCCGCGGCCACGAACCCGGTGACCTCGCGTTGCACTGCCGGGGTGTCGAGCGTCGCCAGCAACGCCGGATCGCGCCGGGTGAGCCGCCGCTTTTGAGCCAGCAATTCCTGGCGATGCCAATGCGTCCGGGCGTCGTCGTCATAGGGACGATCCGCGCGGTCCACGCCCGCAAAGACGGCCTGCAGCGCATAATACTCGCGCTGCGAAATGGGATCGAACTTGTGATTGTGGCAACGCGCACAGTGAACGGTGAGACTTTGAAAGGTGCTCATCACCGAGGTGACGAGGTTGTCGCGATCGAGCACCTGCGCCAGTTGATGATCGGTGGTGTCTTCCCGCACAGTCACCATGAGCGTGTGATCCCAAGGACCCGCCGCGAGAAACCCCAGCGCCACGGTGGCCGGCGGATCGTCCGGGAACAGCGCGTCGCCCGCGACCTGTTCCTGAACGAACCGTGCGTAGGGTTTGTCCTCGTTGAAGGAACGGATGACGTAATCGCGATACGGCCAGGCGTGAAAGCGGGCAAAATCATGATCGTTTCCGTGGGTGTCCGCATAGCTCGCGAGATCCAGCCAATGGCGCGCCCAATGCTCTCCGTGGCGCGGGGAGGCCAGCAGGGCGGCGACTCGGTTTTCATACGCGAGTGGATCCGGATCATTGACGAAGGCCGCCACCTCCCCGGGCGTCGGCGGGAGTCCCGTGAGATCGAAGCTGACGCGGCGCAGGAGGGTTCGCCGGTCCGCCGGTGCCGCCGGGGCGAGGCCGCGTGACTCCAGCCGGGCGAGCACAAAACGATCCAGAGCGGAGCGTGGCCAGGCGGGGTGGATCACGCTGGGCTGCGGAGGCGGTTGCAAGGGCGCCAATGACCACAGTGCCTGGGGCGGTCGTCCATCGGCGGGGCGCGACGCGGACGGTCGGATCTCTGGCTCCGCCGGACCCGACTCCGCCCGCGTGAGGTTACCGATCCCCAGCAGGATTCCGCAGAGAAGAGTTCTTCCGGCACGTCTCATTTACCGACGCCCTCAGGCGTCGGTTGAGCTTGGGCCATTTCCGGGGCATTTGCCACCGGTGATTTACCCACGGGCCGCCGTGCGATCCAACGGTGGAACAGGCCGGCCAGGTCATCCAGATAGGAATAGGCGACTGGAGTGACCAGCAAGGTGAGAAGCAGGCAGAGCGTCTGTCCGCCGATCACGACCACGGCCACGGCGCGTCGCTCCTCGGCCCCGGGACCGGTCCCCAACGCCAGGGGAATCATGCCGGCGACGAGGGTGAGGGTGGTCATCAGGATGGGTCGGAGCCGGTCGCGATTGCCCTCCATGATGGCCGTCAGGCGATCCTTTCCGCGGGTGCGCAGATGGTTGATGTGGTCGATCTGAAGAATGGCGTTCTTCTTCACCACGCCGAAAAGCACCAGCAGACCGAGCGCGGAATAGAGGTTGAGCGTGTTGTCGGTGATCCAGAGGGAGAACAGCGCAAAGGGCAGCGACAACGGCAACGACAGCAGGATGGTGAAGGGATGGAACAGGCTCTCGTATTGGGAGGCGAGAATCATGTACATGAAAATCACCGACAGCAGGAACGCCCAGAGGAATTCCGTGAACGTGCGCTCCAGCTCGCGTCCGCGTCCGGAAATCTTGGTGGTGAAGGTGGCCGGCAGGTTCATTCCTTTGAACGCCGCTTCCAATGCCTCCAACCGGTCCTTCAGCGCGAACCCGGGGGCAATGCTGCCGCGCAGGCTCACCTGCCGCTGGCGGTCGAGGCGGTCGATGCGCGACGCCGTCTGGCCCTCGACGATGTCCACGACGTTGTTGAGTTGAACGAGGCCGCCGGATTCGCTGGGAACGGACAATCGGGAAATGGTCTCGCGATCATTGCGCTTGCCGTCAGCCAGACGCATCTGGACGTCGTAATCATCCCCCACACTCACGTCGCGGAAGCGAGAGACCCGGTCATCACCGCCCACCATGATCCGCAGGGCGGTGGCGATGTCCTCGACGGCCACGCCCAGGGCGGCCGCCCGCTCGCGGTTCACCTGCACGCGGAACTCGGGCTTATCGAGCTTGAGGGTGGTGTCGGCGTCGGCCAGTCCCAGTTCGGCGGCGCGGCTGCGCAGTTCCTCCGCGTAGCGGGAGAGCGATTCCAGATCCGGGCCGAGGATGCTGAAATCGAATTCGAAATTGGGTCCGCCGAGGTTGATCGATCCGGACGCCGGGCGCACGGACACCCGCACGCCGGGGATTTTCCGCAGGCGGTTGCGGACCTCCGTCAAGGCATCGCGCTGGGAGTAATTCCCCCGGAACGCGTCGAGCGGCCGGGTGGAGATCAGGCGGGACCAACTGAAGACCCGTTCGCGGTGCGGCGCGAGGCGGACGAAGAACCGGGCGGTGTTGGCACCACCGATGCGGCTGGAGCCGACGCTGCCGTGGATGAGGCGGATCTGCGGCAGCGCGAAAAGTTCCCGTTCCACCAGCAAGGCGACCTCGTCCATCTGCGTGAGGCTCGTGCCTTCCTTGGCGTTCAGGCCGATTTCAAATTCCCCTTCATCCGTGTTCCCCGGCGTGAACTCCTGCCGCAGCGCCTTGTAGAGCGGCAGCGACGAGGAGGTGATGAGCACCGCGAAGGTGAGCACGGCCAGACGGTGCCGCATGCAGAGGCCCAACACCCGCAGGTACCCGCGCTCCAGACGACCGTAGAGGCCGCCCCGCGATTTCACAGCGGCGGCCGCGTGGGTGTCGTGTCCGGTCGCACTGTGGCCCAACCAACGCGCACTCATCAGGGGCGTGAGCGTGAAGGAGACCAGCAGGCTCACCATCACCGCGACCCCGGCCGTGATGCCAAACTGATAGAGGAACCGTCCGGCAATGCTCGACATGAACGACACCGGCACGAAAATCACCACGAGACTCAGCGTGGTCGCCAGCACTGCCGTGCCGATTTCCTTCGTGGCCTCGCGGGCGGCATCGAAGGGCGCCATGCCCTTTTCCTCGATGAAGCGATGGATGTTCTCGAGGACGACGATGGCGTCATCGATGACGATCCCGACCATCAGAACGAGGGCGAGCATGGTGACGCTGTTCAGGGTGAAATGCAGCGCCCACATCACGCCAAAGGTCGCGATCACCGAGCACGGGATGGCGACGGCGGCGATCACGGTCGAGCGCCAGTTGCGCATGAAGGCAAAGACCACCAGGCTGGCCAGGATGCTGCCCAGCACGAGGTGGACATTGATTTCATGGAGGGCCTCGTAGATGTAGCGGGATTGATCCTCGATGACCTCGAAACGGACATCGTTGGGGAGCTGCGCCTGGATGCCCGGCAGCTTCCGTTTGACCGCTTCAATGACTTCGACGGTGTTGGCATCCGCCTGCCGCTTCACCACCAGGGTGACGGACGGACGCCCGTTGAGCCGGGACAGGGTGCGTTGCTCCTTGGTGCCGTCCTCCGCCCAGCCGATATCGCGGAGTCGCACGGGCGAATTCTTGACGGTGGTGATGACCAGATCGTTGAACTGCTCCACGGACGTCAGCCGGCCCACCGTGCGCA
>JAYTHD010000139.1:0-13676 GCA_043732975.1 Verrucomicrobiota bacterium | reverse complement strand
GCAGTACCGGGACCGGTTTGGAAAGAAGCGGAAGGACGGCGCGCGGCCGATTCGCGGGGTGCCATTGCCGGGTATTACCGTGCTGCGGGATTTGCGGGTTAATACGGTGGAGTGATCATGCCCTAATCGAAACCAAGTCATGGGAAGACGCAGAATTACCAGCGGAGCGAGCCACCGGGCCCCATCACATACGTTTGCCGACCGAAATCCGCCAGGCGTTTCTCCGGAAGAAATTCCGGGACTTGAATCGGATGCACTCCGGCCTTGAGTTTGGCCGTTCATGGCAAAGCCAATTTGTGATCGGGGACCGGGTGGAAGGCGGAAGCGCGATTGCAGGAACGCGGCGATGGGTACGAGTGGCGTCCCGATGGCGGGCGAGGCGCTCTGGATCCGGGATTTCGGGCCGTATTGGCTCACCGCCTCCCGGGCCAGCAGCGGATGGGCGGGGCGGTGTCCGCGCCCGGAGGCAAGATTTCGACTTTTGGTGCTGCCCAGTTGCCGTCCATCAATTCCACCGCCACTCTTCCTCCCCTAACTGTTTTGAATTGCTGGCGGACGGCTTTTTTCTTGGGATCCATTTCGGCATGAAGCCTAAGCTCGAATACACAACGCTGGCGCGCGCGCATCGTCTGGTGGCATGCAGCGGCACCGCCCTGGCTTTGGGATTGGCACCGGGGGATGTCCACGGCGAATATCTTCCCGCGGCCCAGGCCACGGCAATTCCGCAGGCCGACAAAAGGCTGTGGGCACTGACGTCACGTTGGGAGAACGATGCTTTTGCCGGTTCGGACCGTTACTATTCAAACGGTGTTTTGCTTTCCTTGACGCACACCGGATCCAGTTGGCTTGATTCGCTGGCGGACCGGTTGCCGTGGGGTGAGGGGCGGCGCACCGTTGGATATGATCTGGCCCAAATCGTCATCACTCCCTCGGACACCGGCCGCAGCGTCCCGGATCCGTTGGATCGGCCGTACGCGGGAGTTTTTTCCGCGGGTGTCACGTTACATGTGGAGAACGAGAACGCGTGCCAGAGTCTTCGAGTGTGCGCGGGACTGGTGGGGCCTGGGTCCCTGGCAGAACGGACCCAAAGGGACGTGCATCGCCTGTTGGGTTTTGGCCACCCCTTAGGCTGGGATTATCAGCTGAGGAACGAACCGGTTTTCGATATTGCTTTTGAATATCGCCACCGATTTGCCTTGGCGGGCCGACGTGAGAGGTGGTCGGTTGAAGGACTGCCGATGGCGGGTGCCTGGCTCGGCAATCTGATCACCCAAGGCCAGGCGAGTGGCTATTTACGGGTGGGATACAATATGCCGGACGATTTCGGCCCGACCCTGATCCGTGGCCTGGGAACATTGCCGCCCCCGCGCCTGGATGAAAGCAGGCCGCTGAGTTCCGCCTGGGGTTTCTCCTTTTTCGGTGGCGTCCAGGGGAGTCTGGTCCTGCGGGATATCACGCTGGACGGGAATACCTTCAGGGACAGTCGGAGGGTCGAAAAAGAGACCCTGGTCCCGGCGGCTGGCGTCGGGGTGACCGTGGGGTGCCGGCACTTTCAGACCTCATTTGCGTACGTCTTCTGGGGAAAGGAATTCAAGGGACAGGCGGCGTACTCGGCCTTCGGAACGGTGGCGATGACCTACCTGTTTTGATGGCCGCGTTGGCTGGCCGGGCGCTGCGAAATTCCCGGCACCAGCGAGGTCCACAATCGGGTTCGATCCCAACCGGGCAGTGCAGGCAGCACTCCCTGCATTTTGCTTGGCCACGCTGGCGGGGTTCCGGGAAGCTGGTGAATGATGCCTAACGGGAGAGCATCTACAGCTTCCGGAGCTGCCTCTGGGTGCGCTTCCAGTTCTCACTCGGCGTCCACCCATTCGGAATCGAGGGGTCAACCGGCGGCATCAGCGTCAGCGGCGCGATCCGGACGGCTGCCGAGGAAAGTGAAATGGATCCGGCGAACGACCCGTGGGCGTTTTCCAATACCAAGCCTGACCCTGTCTCAGCCTCCCACCGTTACCAGCGGCCGAGCCAGCATCCATAGTCCCCAGCCGGCCAGTGTCACACCGCTGAGGCGACCGAGCCACGGGCCGGGCGGCAGGACCTTTTCCACCAGCACGAGAATCGAGATCAGCGCGATCCAGCCGAGGTTCATGACCCCAGCCACGAAAAGTAGTGCCATCAGAAACCAGCAGCAACCGGTGCAGTAGGCGCCATGTGTCAAGCCCATGCGCCACGCCCCGACCGGTCCCTCCCGCCATTCGGTCAGAAGAAAGGCCAGGGGCGAGCGGCAATGGTTGAGGCAGGCGTGCTTGAGTGGGGTGAGTTGAAAGAGTCCCGCTGCGATCAACAGCCACCCGCCCAGGACAGGGCTGGTGGCGACCATCCGCGGCGAGAGCAGGGCCATCGCGTGCAACGCCCATTGCGCCAGGGCCGCGAGGGCGCTGAAACCGGTCCAGACGGCCAGATAGCCGAGCAGAAACATTCCGGTCGGCACATAGGGCCGGTCCTGTTCGCGCCGCTTCCGGTTGACGAGGGCGAAGGTCAGGATCATGGGCGACGCCGACGGAATCATCATGGCCACCATCATCTCGGTCCACATGAGGAAAAGCGGCGGCAGGGTCGCGACCGACCAGGCCTTGGTGTCGGGTCCCGACATGGCCATGCCGAGGCACCGACAGGTCCCGCTGAAATTCATGGCCCGCGCCTCGCCCGCCATGTGAAGCCAGGCCACCGCGGTCACTCCAGCCAGGCCCAGACCGATCCAGAGTCGGTCGCGCCGCCATGCGGATTCCAAAGAGGATCCAGCTTTCACCGGGAGGCTCCCATCCGCCACCAATCCGTCAATTACCGTAACTGATTTTGGCCACAAACCCGGACTTGTTCGGCCAACTGAACTTAAGTCCGTCAACGGCCACATCGCATTCCCTGCCCGAAACGCATTCCGCCTCCTTGAAGATGAATCCGGTCTGGTGCTGGACGCGGACCGACTCCGGCTCCCCCGTGACCGGATTCTTGATCGGCTCGGCAGCCATCCGCACCGAGTCGCCAATCCGGACACTACTGTTGCGCCCATCGAGATTAAATTCGAACGGAACAAAGGCTGGATCGAGCACTTCGGAAAAGGTCGTCACAAGAATCTCGAACGGCAGTCCACCCGCCTTTCCGGTGGCTATTTGCAGGAGCGCATCGCGCTGCTCCGGGCTGGCTTGGACATCAAAAAACAAGGCGACGGTCCCATCGCCCAGATGGATCGCCTTGGGCCAGCGCGCCGCGAATCCCAAAGCCAGCCCATCCAGAGGCACATTGCCATAGTGGCCGCGGGTGATTTTCCAGGCGCCCACACCCTCGCAGAATCCCATCGTCGGTGGCGCCGAAAACTCGCAAGGACAACCATAGTCGCAATTGCAAGCCTGCAGGAAATCCGCCTCGAAGTGCCACTTCACGGTATCGCTCATATTCCGTCTTTCGTTGAAGATTGACCCACGGACCCGGAGTGATTCCGGCTCCAACGGACGATTTTATACCCCGATTCATGCGGCCTGACAATCCGGCATTGCGATCAGCACCGCCGGCGCGGCTTCCCGGCGGCGAAAAAGCGGCATCGCCCGCACCCTGCGGCGGGGGGGTGAAATTCGGGCGACCCGGCCTGGCAGCCCTCCAGTTTGTCGGCCGGTGCGATCACGTTTTTCGTCGGCGTGTTCCGTGGCCGGCGGGAATCGTCGCCGTCCGCGGGGGGCGGATCTTCCGGTGGACCGCCGGGAGCAGAGGGAGGTAGGTTGCACCCGTGCGGACGGCATTCAAAGAGTGGGCGATCGTGGTGGATGCGCTGGAGCAGGGAACGCAGTCCTTGATCCTGCGCAAGGGCGGGATTTCCGAGGGCCGTGGTGGCTTCCAACCGGAACCTCAACGCTTCCTGCTGTTCCCGACCTTGTATCACCAACAGCGGGAACAGGTGCTTCCGGCCGCCCGGCAAAGATATGATGAAATTGCTTCCTCGTTGCCCGATCCGCAGCGGGTGCGGATCACGTCGTGGGCCGAAATAGTCTCGTGGGACAAGCTCCAGGATTTGGCGGCGGTTCAGCGGCTCCGGAATCAGCACATCTGGCGCGAGGCGTTGATTGCGGAACGGTTTGAGTGGGGCCGCGAACGCTCCATCTACGCCCTGCATTTGCGGGTTTTTCGTCTGCCCCAACCTTGGGAAGGTCCACTGCTCCCGGCCTACGGTGGGTGCAAATCCTGGGTGGAAATCGCCGAGGATGTTTCGACGGATGGATCGCGGGAGGTCGACCGGTCGGTGAGTCCGGGAAGGGCCCCGGACTCGCCGATCACGGTGGCATGATTATTTACCGCGCAGGCGGAAGTATCGCTGGGGCGCGTTGTTGTTGGGAATGGTGAAGCTCAGCAATCCGGAGGCGTCCGTGATCCGGGTGATCAACTCCGTCCAGGCCGCCAGGTCCGCGGACACCTCGATGGCATAGGAATGGTTGGCCGTGCCCTTCCCGGCGAGGGTGAAGCCAACGGCCACCGGGAGAAAGGAGGTGATTTGCGGGCTGTCAGATACCACCAAACTACCGGGGTCATTGATTGGAAAAGATATCTGCGTCATCGTCGACGATCCCGAGGTAGCGCCTCCGACTGGACCATTGATCAGACCAAAAAAGCGACTGTAACTCAGTTCGCCACGATAGCGTTTATTGGACAGCAAGGTACCGGCGGGAATCACGACCGCGGTGTCGGTGGGCTTGAGTTGCGTCGGGATACAGTAGTTGGGGGCGGCAAAGACCACTTTACCGGAACATTTTTCGAGGATCTGAAAGGTCAAGCCTTGCTCGATGGTATTGGCGGCGCCGGCGATGGCATCCCACCGCAGGTTGAAGGCCTGGGTCGTATTGACGTGCTGGGCGTCGTCGAAGTTGGCGATGTGCAGGGGTGCCGGCACCGGGCTGGAAACCGGGATCGACAAATTCAAGGCCCCGGATTGGCGGGTGATGTTGATCGCATAGTTCCCAGTGGGAAACGCCTGATCCAATTCGCTCTGGGTGGCCAATTCTGCGCTGTAGCTGAAAAAACCGAAGCCGGAGTTGTCCACGCTACGTAGGGCCTGACCGGGGCCCGTATATTTCACTCCGGTAAAGGGATTGGCGGTCGTCGAGCGGGCGAAGACGCTTCCGCTGAACGGTGCGTTCGTGTCGGGTTTGGTGAGCGTGGCACCCAGTTGAAGAAAGGAAGCACTGCGACCGACGAAGACAAACCCGAGGTCCTGGGAGTTGGTGTTCGGTTGGGTCAGGCAGGTCAGAGATAGCGCGACGACCGCCGGATCGGTGATGTCACTGATCGTACAGGCCCCCGCATTGGTGGTCCCACCGCCACCACCGCTGCTGCCCCCGGTGGTGAAGGTCCCGCTGGCGGCCGTCACCGGATTGCCGGTGGCGCTGGCAAAGGCCGGCAGACCAAAGTCGCCGCCGGGCACGATATTCCAGGTTATTTTCGTGGCGGCGGGATAGCCCCCAAAGACAGGACTGAGCGAAACCTCCGTGTTGTCCTCATTCCAGTCCGGCGAGGTGAAGGGGCCGGAGGGAGCAAAGGTCAGGTTCAGAACCGGGTTGAAGGTGTCCGGATCCATCGGAACGCTGAAGTGGAAGACCATGGTCACGTTGGTGGCCACGCCGGTGGCTCCTTCAGCGGGGAAGACTGAAGTGACTTTGGGAGATTGGCCGCGGACCGAAATGGCCCAACCCAGGCAGAGTGTTAACCAGAGGGAACGATACCAGAAGGAGGTGTTCATTTTAAGAGGAGGAGTACGAATATCCGGCTTGCGTTTCTATGGTGCGGAATCACACCGGGAATTCAAGGCGGCAATTGGCGAATGTCGCAACTCGGTCCGCGCGGAATTTCATCCGATTTATTGCGCGGCCCCGGGGCAAGAATTGTCCGATCCGCCCGCGAAAACTCACCGGGTACGGAGTCGGGAGTCGCCTGCCGATCGAAGGTTTTGACGTTTTTTGGTGGTCCTTGACCGGCCTTCCTCCCGGGAATCGTCGGCTGATTGACGGATCCGTCCGCCCGTCGAAGGTGCGTGGATGTCGACTGTTGCGATGTCCGCGCCCCCGCATCGCGGCGAGCCCCCTCCCGGTGGGTCGGGAATGCTCGCCTGCGTATCCGCGTATCTGCTGTGGGGTCTGGTGCCGCTGTTCTGGAAGCAACTCGCCCGGATCAACCCGGTGGAATTGATCGCCCACCGGCATCTGTGGTCATTGGGGGTGGTTCTGGCCTTGAGTTACGCGCAAGGCGGCCTGGGCGAAATCGTAACGGCTCTGCGCCAGCCGGGTGGACTGACGCGGAACCTGTTGAGTGCCGGACTGCTGACCGCGAACTGGTTGGTTTATGTCTGGGGAGTGAACTCGGGACGGGTGGTGGAAACCAGCCTGGGATATTTCCTGGTGCCCTTGGTCAGCGTGGCTCTCGGGCGATTCGTCCTGGGGGAGGAATTGCGTCGCGGGCAATGGATCGCCATCTCCGTCGCGGCGCTGGGGGTAGTGGTCATGGTGGTGCAGGTGCAGCAGGTCCCCTGGATCGCCCTGGCGATCGCCGGAAGTTGGAGCTGCTACGCACTGATGCGAAAGCGGTCGCGTCTCGGTTCCCTGACTGGACTCGCGGTGGAGACCCTGCTGCTCGCGCCGTTCGCCGTCGCGTTTTTATGCTGGCAGCATCACCTCGGCCAGGGTGCCTTGGGCCGGGGCAGCGCCACGGAGCAGCTCCTCGTGCTGTCGTCGGGTGTCATCACGGCGGTGCCGTTGCTTCTGTTCGGATATGCGGCGCAACGCATCCGTTTGAGCACCCTTGGCATCCTGCAGTACCTCGCGCCCACCGTGCAATTCGCCCTGGGTGTCGCGCTTTATCGGGAACCGTTTTCTTCCGGCCGGGCGGCCGGTTTCGTCTGCATCTGGATCGGGCTCGCCGGTTACGTTGCCGAGAATTTGCTCCGACTGGACCGATCGACCCGCCGGGCGATGCCAAGATTGTAGGCCGGGTTGCGCGCGTCCCACCCGAAGACGCACCTGTGCATTGACCGTGGTCCTTTCGTGTCCGGTATTGTCACCCATACCAGCATGAAGTCCTTTCGTCACTTTTCCGGTTCCGGGCCGCTGTTGTGTGGGCTGACCGTATTCGCCGGCGTGGTCCGGGCGGATTGGCCGCGGCATCCGAAGTTTGGCTTTCCCGTCTACACGAATCAACCGGCCGGCCGGCAGATGTCGGGTCAGCATGTCGCGGCCAGCACGCCGGCGCTTTCACCCACCGAAGCCCAGAAGAAATTCACCGTGCCGCCGGGCTTCGAAATCCGCCTGTTCGCCGCCGAACCCGACGTCGTGAATCCGGTCGCCATGTCCTGGGACGAACGGGGACGGCTTTGGGTGCTCGAATTGTACGAATATCCCAGCGGAACCAAGCCGGGAGAGAAGGGGCGGGATCGGATCAAGATTCTGGAGGACAGCGATGGCGACGGGCGGGTCGACAAGGTGACCGTGTTTGCCGATGGCTTCACGCTCGCCACGGGCTTGTTGTGTGCGAATGGCGGGGTTTATGTCGGCGCGGCGCCGAATCTTTATTTTCTGAAGGACACGGATGGCGACGGCGTGGCGGACGAGCGGACGACTGTCCAGACGGGCTTCGGCATGGAGGATCGGCATGAGTTGTTGAACGGGTTCACCTGGGGGCCGGATGGTTTGATGTACCTGACCCACGGGGTCTTCACGGTCACGAAGGCGGTGGATCCGGCCAAACCGGGAACTCCGACGGTCCTGACCGCGGGAGTGGCGCGGTTCCGGCCCGGTGAGCGGCGGCTGGAGGTCTTCGCCGAAGGCACCAGCAATCCCTGGGGCGTGGATTTCGATGCAGCGGGTAATGCGTTTGTGAGTGCCTGCGTCATTGATCATTTCTTCCATCTGGCACCCGGCGGGATGTATCAACGGCAGGCCGGGCAGACGCCGTATCCGTATGCTTATGAAGTCCTGCCCAGCATCGTCGATCACCATCATCACATGGCGGCCTTTGCGGGTGTCGACATTTATCAGGGCAATCAATTCCCGGCCGCGTATCGTGGCATGGCGCTGCAGGGGAACATCCATGACAACGCCATCCACCGGGATCGACTGACTCCCAAGGGCAGCACCTTTGTGGCGACGGCGGACGGTGATTTCGTGCGGGGCAATGACGGTTGGTTCATGCCGGTGAGCACGCAGACCGGCCCGGATGGCGCGGTGTGGATCATGGACTGGTATGACAAATATCCCTGCTACCAGAATGCGAATGCGGATCCGGCGGGTGTGGATCGCGAACGCGGACGGATCTGGCGGGTGGTGTACACCGGAGATCAACCCGGGAAGCCGGTGCCCTCGCGGCCGGAAGTCGGCATGGACCTCGCGCGGATGTCGAGTGCGGAACTGGTCAAGCTGCTGGGACATCCGAACAGTTGGCAACGTCGGATGGCGCAGCGGGTGTTGAATGGCCGGCCGGACGTGGCGGTGGTGAAGCCTGCCCTGGTGCAGCAATTCCGTTTTGGTGCCACGTTGGACGCCCAGTTGGCCTCGCTCTGGACGCTCTACAGCGCGGGACAAATTGACAACGCCATCCTGGACGACGCGGCGGCCGCAACGGACCCGGCATTGCGACGTTGGGCGGCCCTGTTCACGGGCGAATGGAATCAGTGCACCGATGCGTCGCTGCAGCGGCTCAAGCGTCTGGCGGCGGATGAAGTGGCCTCGGTGCAGACTGGCGTGGCGAGTGCGTTGCGCCAATTCAGCAGCGGTTCGCTGACGGTCAATTCGCCGCCGCGGACGGAGCCCTCGACCAGCGGGCCGTTGGTCGCCGAGGTGACGTTGGCGCTTCTCGACCACGCCAAGGACACGACGGATCGCGATCTGCCGTTTCTGTTGTGGACGGCGATGGAGCCCGCGTTGATGTACGATCCCAGTGCGACCGCCAAGTGGTTTGTGGAGCATGGCGAAGCGCACCTGCCGCTGTCCGGACGGCTGATTTACAAAACGATTCGCCGTTTCTGTGATGCCCGGGAGGTCTGGTTGGTCGACAAGAGCCTGGAACTGGCTGAGGAATTAAGTCCCACCTCCCCGCTGCTCGTGGCGGTCCTGGATGGATTGATCGACGGGCAGCGCGGAAAGTCGATGGTGCCGAAGCATCCCACCGAGGCCTTGTTGAAGAAATGGCTCGCGAGTACGAATCCCGATGTGGCCAGTCGCGCCCAACGTCTTGGGACAACCTGGGGCGACGCGGCGGCCTTGAAGGGATTGTTCGAGAAGATCGTGGATGCGGGGACCCCGGTCCCGGAGCGTCTGAAAGCGATTGAGGCGGCCCGCCAGCACAAGGCGGAGGACACGCGTAAAACTCTGTTTGCATTGATTGACAATCCGGCGCCGGACGCGCTGAAGGTGGCTGCCGTGCGGGCATTCACCGAGGTGGGCGCCGAGGACACCGGCAAGACCTTGCTCGCCGGCTGGGCGCGCCAGACGCCGGCGGTGCGGGCGGCGATTGCCGAGATTTCACCCACCCGCTGGCAATGGAAATGGCCCTTGCTCGACGCGGTCGAACGCGGTGACGTGAAGCGGGGAGATTTGCCACCGTCGGTCATCCGCACTTTGGTCAATGACAAAGGCGATGCGGAGCGGGCCAAAGCCGAACATCTCTTTGGCAAGGTGCGTGGCACGCCGGCCGAAAAACTTAAATTGATTGCCGAGAAGCGTGGGATCGTGGTCAACGGACCGGTTGATGTCGCCGCCGGCCAGGAAGTGGCCCGGAAATCCTGCCTTATTTGCCATTTGATGTACGGCGAGGGCGCGCAAGTGGGGCCGGACCTCACTGGTGTCGGCCGCAGTTCCCTCGATGCGCTGCTGCACAACGTGATTCATCCCAACGAAATCATCGGCCCGGGTTACGAGAACGTCATCGTCGAGACCAGGGACGACCGGACGTTGAGCGGCCGGCTGGTGGAGAACACCGAGTCGCGCGTGCGCTTGGCGATGGCGGGACCGACCGAGGAGGTGATCAACAAGAGCGACGTCAAGACGCTGACAGTCACCGAGAATTCGGTCATGCCGGAAGGTCTGGAGCAGATGCCGGACGCCGATTTCCGCAATCTGATCTGGTACATCCTGGCGCCGCCGCAGGATGGGAAGCCGTTGACGGAGGAACGCCGGAAAGAGCTATCTGGCGAGGGCGGTGCGGCCGCGCTGGAAAAGCCGGCGGACGGGGAATCCATTGCTTTGTGGGCGCCGGGCTGGCAGGTGGATTGTCCGCCCTTTGAAGGTGCGCCCGCCCGATTCCCCGCGTTTGCCGGCCGTGAGAATGTCTTGATGACGCATCCGATCGACGACCAGACGCCGGCGGCGCTGGTGCGGGCGATCAATTTCGGGCCGGGGGAACACACGATCCTGCGATTCTCCGTGGCGGCTCACGAGTATGGGGATTGGAAGTTGCGGGTGGTGGCGGATGGCGAAGTCATTCACCAACAGAACGTCGACGGAAAAGACCAGCCGCGCTGGCACAATGTCCGGCTCGATCTGTCGCGCTTTGCCGGACGACGGATCGTCCTGCGATTGGAAAACGTGAGCACTCATTGGAATCGGGAATTCGGTTACTGGTGCGATTTGCGGCTCGACGTGGATCAGACGGCGGCGAAATAAACATCGCCGGGCAAACGCCCCTTGCCTACGGGGGCATTGCCATGCGAAGTAGGAAGTATTCCTCATGAATCGACGTGATTTTGTTCGCACCCTGGCGCTGGGTGCCGTGGTCACCGCTGCCGGCGCGCCGGAGGTGGCGCAGGCGGCGGCCACCTTGCGAAACGGGGCGGGGCGGGCAGTTCGAATCCCGCTGGGGATGGACAATTTTGCCATCCGTGCGATGAAGCTGACGGGCCGCGGATTGGTGGATTTCGCGGCGGGGCTCAGGCTGGACACGCTCTTCATCACGGATCTTCCCGGACTGGGTTCGCTGGAGGTGGGTGCGGCGGCGGAGCTGAAAAAATATGCCGCTGGCAAGGGTCTCGCCCTGTTGGTGGGTTCGTGGTCCATCTGCCCGACTTCGGTTCGGTTCAAACCGGACTGGGGCACGGCCGAGGAACATCTCGCACTCGGACTCAAATTATCGAAGGCGGCGGGCTCACCGATTTTTCGGGTGGTCCTGGGCGGGAGGGAAGACCGCGCCACACCGGGTGGGATCGAGGCGCGGATTGCGGATACGGTCAAGGTGTTGAACTCGCAGCGGAGTCTGGCGCGGGATTTGGGAGTGAAGGTGGCGGTGGAGAATCACGCCGGCGACATGACGGCGCGGGAACTGGTGCAATTGATCGAGGCGGCCGGGTCCGATTGGGTCGGGGTGAATCTGGATTCAGGCAATGCCCTCTGGACCCTCGAAGATCCCACGCAAAGTCTGGAAATCCTCGGTCCCCACACCCTCGCCACCAGCCTTCGGGATTCGGCGGTCTGGGCCACGGAGAAGGGTGCCAAGGTCCAGTGGACCGCCTTCGGTGAAGGCGGCGTGGTGGATTGGACTGCGTATTTTCGCCGCTACGCCCAGCTGTGTCCGCAGGTGCCGGTCAACGTGGAGACGATCGGCGGGTTTGCGGTGGAGTTTCCTTATCTGCAGGCGGATTTCTGGAAGACCTTTCCCAGGAAGCCGGCGGGCGAGTTGGCGCAGTTCGAAGCCCTGGTGAGGCGCGGCCGGCCCGTTCCGCAGCACGATGGTGGGGACGTGGCCAATCAACGAGGGGAATTGGAGCGCAGTCTCCGGTACCTGCGCGAGATCATCGGCCTGGGGTTGAAATAGTTTGGGCCGGGTTTCCTTCCGCGTGATTCCATCCGTGAACACCGCACCATTCCGCCCGGTTTCGGCGCGGTGGGCCGCCGCCGCATCACCATGAGTAATCGCTTTCGCATCGCATCCTGGTTGAAGGCGGGCGGGCCCTTCTTTGGACTCCTCTTTGTCGGTGGACTCTTTGCCCTCACGGAGGCGGGACCGTTCATTTTCCTCCCGGGCAATCTGAAGACCGTTCTGGTGCAGACCGTGATCGTCTCCGTGGGGGCGCTGGGGATGACGCTGATCATCATCAGCGGTGGCATTGATCTCAGTGTGGGTGCCGTGGTGGCGCTGACGAGTGTCCTGGGGGCCAAGCTGCTGACCCACGATTGGGGAACCTGGTCCTCCGCGGCGTTGGTGATTCTGACGGGGGGCGCCATTGGACTGGTGAATGGCGGGTTGATTGCCGGGCTGCGCTTGCTGCCGTTCATCGTCACTCTGGGAATGATGGGCATTGTCCGGGGCACGGCGAAATGGCTGGGCAACAGTCAGACCATCAGCATTCCAGGCGACGCGCCCATCAACGCGCTCATGGCTCGCAGCGCGCCCCGGGATTTCCTTCCGCTGCCGCCCGGAGTCTGGCTGGCTCTGGGGCTCGCGATGCTCACGGCTTTTCTCCTCCGGCGGACGATTTTTGGCCGGCGGATTTTTGCGCTGGGTTCGAGTGAAGCCACCGCCCGGCTTTGTGGCATTCGCATTGGCCTGACCAAGGTGCAGATTTATGGCCTGGCGGGATTGTTCTTCGGTCTGGCGGGCTGGATGCAGCTCGCCCGTCTCACCCAAGGCGATCCCTCCATCGCCCAGGGGTTGGAACTCGACATCATCGCCGCCGTGGTGATTGGCGGCGCGAGCCTGAGCGGTGGGTCGGGAAGCATCCTCGGTTCACTGATTGGCGCCTTGGTGATGGCGGTGCTCCGCAACGGAGCCACCCTCTGCGGATGGCCCAATTTCGCCCAGGAAATTGTCATCGGAACCATCATCGTCCTCGCCGTTGCGCTGGACCAATGGCGGCAGGGGCGGAAGCAATAGCCCGCCGATTGGGGCAACCTAGCCCATCGACAGGTAGGTGTAATCCTTCAACCCGCGCTCGAAATCATCCAGCAGGCGCATGCCTTCACCGGGTCGGAGGCGGTCCTGCTTGATCGCGGCGTCGACCTGCGCCTTCATCTGGCGGTGCAGCTCCTTTTCGTCGTACTGCACGGCCGTCAACGATTGGATGATCGTATTGCCTTCAATGACTTCTTCCACGTAGTACCCCGCCGGCTCATCCGGCTCGAGAAACACATGAACCTCGTTCACCCGACCGAACAGGTTGTGGAGGTCGCCCATGATATCCTGATACGCACCCATCAGGAAGAAGCCGAGATAATAGGGCTCCAGGGCATGGGCGCCGTTGGTGGATCCATTGCCCGGGGATCCATTGCCGGCCCGGGCGGGGGCGGGGGCGGCGGGCCGGAGTTCATGGAGCGGCAATGTGTCGCGGGTACCGCGCAAATCGATGAATTTGTTGATGCACCCGTCGGAGTCACAAGTGATGTCCACCAGCGTCGCCTCCCGGGTCGGACGTTCCGTCAGGCGCCCGATCGGCATGATCGGGAACAATTGTCCCAGCGCCCAATGGTCGAGCAGTGACTGGAACACACTGAAATTGCAGAGGTACTGATCGCCCAGGGAATCCTCCAGCCGGCAGATTTCCTCCGGGATGTAGGGTTGCCCGCGGAAACTTTCGACGACGGCGCGGCTGATCTCCCAGTAGAGCGTTTCAATTTTTGCTTTGTCCGGCAGTTCCAGCACCCCGAGCGTGAACATCT
>JAYTHD010000138.1:0-37326 GCA_043732975.1 Verrucomicrobiota bacterium | reverse complement strand
AAGGTGCAGTTGTCGCTGGCCGTAGGCGGCGTCCAAGTCGCCACCTGATCGCAAGTGGTTCGGCCCGGTCCGGTTTGGACTGTGATGTTTGCCGGACACGCCGTGATCACCGGCGGCGTCGATTTGATCGTTTCGACGATGGTGGCGCTGCTCCCAAATGCCTGTGCCGTGCCATCGAAGATGGCCTGGACGTCATGGTTGCCAACCGCCAATGCCGACGTGTTGAAGCTGGTTTGGCCTTGCGCCAAGGAGCTAACGCCGATATTCGCCGTCCCATCCACAAGGCGCACGGTTCCGCTCGTTTCCGGTGGTGTAATCGTCACAGTAAAGGTGATTGGCGACTTCACGGACGCTGGATTGACCGATGCCGCAAGACTGACCCTGGTGACAGTCCGTGTCACGTTTATGGTCGTGGTGGCGGCGCCTGAGTTGTAGTGGTCTTGATCCGCGGGTATGAACGTGACGCTCAGTGCTTGTCCGTTTCCAACGTCGAGGACTGTGCCCGCGGGCGGAGAGTAGCTGAAATGGCCAGCGACCTTTAGGCCGGTGGTTGGATCTGTTGCGGCAGCATTTAACTGAGCTGCACCGAGCGGTGTGCCGTAGGAGATGGCTGCTAAATTATTCCAGGCAATAACCGGTGTCACCATTGTAAACGGAATCGTGAGAGCAAAAACGGTTCCGTCTAAGTCAGTAATAGCCGGCGTGCTGCTCATGTCGAACGTCACGATAAAACGCCCTCCGGAAGTCGACCGGTCAAGATTATCGGAGGTGTCCTTTATTGGGGCCAAGCCGCCGCTGCTCGATACGGGCGCCCAGGCACTGCCGCTAAAATAGAGGAGGACCAGGGCATCCTCGTCTGCTCCCGTGACCGTGCTGGGGTAATAAAAATGAGCCACCATTTGGGCCGTCGCGTCGGCTCCGGACACCCGCAGGTCAACGTAACCCCCTCCGGCGTTAATCGTATTGTTCGTGACAGGGTCACGGGCGTAGGTGGCAGCCGATACGGTCACAGTTTGAGAGCTGTTGCCCGCATCCAAAGCGGCGGCAACGCCGGCGGAAGTGCCGTCCGTCGGCGCCGTAGAGACGATTGCGATCTGTCCGGGTGGCGCTGTGCCGCTTTGAACGGCGCTCACGTTCGAGCCAACGATGGACAATACTGCCTGATTCGATTGAACCGCAGAGGGATTCTCAACCGTGATCAGGGCCGTGGCGAGCTCAGCGCCGGACGTGATGTCCGCTGTTGTAAACTGGGCCGTGAGTTGCGAGCTGTTCACATAGGCTGTGGCCCGGGCTGAGCCATTTAGAAGCACGACCGAGCCGTTGACAAACCCAGAGCCGTTCACGGTGAGGATGAAGTCCGCGCCATTGGCTGCGACCGAAGCGGGGAGCAAACCGGTGATGCTCAGGACTGGAGGCGCTGGCTGCACGCGCAGCACCAAAACCGATTGGCCCTCGATCGGACTTAATCCCATAAAGTTGAGTCCGATTTGGGAGCCGTTGACCAGGAGCCGTGACGGGTCCCACCCCGCCAGCCCGGTGACTGTAACAACGGCTACGGTTCCGAATGCATGGACTGCATCCGTCAACACCAGCCCGTTGAATGTCACTCCTGGATCAGTCGCGCCGTCTGGACTGCCCGCCGGGCCGCTATAGCCTGGGCTGTCGCCCAGAGTTCCGTTATTCGCCTGAAATTGAGACACGACTATCGTGTCAGCAGCAACTGTCACATCGTAACTGTACTGGCCGTTATTATAGACGACACTCGTGCCTGGAGATTGCACCGTGAAGTTTTGCGCAGCAGCGAACGCCGTATGGATGTCCGGATAATCCCACTGCACCTGGATGGAGTCGCCGTGCAGAGATGGCGTGACGTTCGGATCAACAATCACCAGAATCATGGGCGCCGTGGCGCTCGCCGGAGGCGTGACGCTATCGGTCGCGGTAATCGTCACCAAGTAAGTCCCCGTTGCAGACGGACTGCCACTCAAAACTCCGGACTCGGGATCTAGAGAGATGCCGTTCGGCAGCCCACTCGCCGAGTAGCTTAAATTCTGGCCCGCGTCGGGATCGCTAAAGGCGCCGTTCGGGATTGTGTAGCTGAATGGGACTCCCGCAGTGCCCACTTTGTTTGTGATGAACTGAGTCCAGACAGGCGGCCGGTTCGGAGCAGCGTTGTTCATTGGGGGCCAGCGGAACAACAAGTTCCGCGCTCGATACCCCGCATCTTCCCGCAACACCAGGTATTCACCGTTGGAACGGTGAAATGCCCGCACGCCATGCCACATGTCTATCCAGCCTTGGATTCCAGAAACTTCGGGCCCAGGATTGAGGATTGTGACCGGCAAGCCCGTGTCGGCGCTGAAGACGTGAATGGGACCCCAGAGTTCCCCCACGAAAACCGCCTCACCCGCCACATCCATGGCGAAATAAGAAAACGGCAGGCCAAAGGAATAGTCAGGGGGGAAGTACAGAAAGTCTGGGCTCGTCTCAGGCGTGGGAAGTTTGATTAGGAAGTGCTGGACAGGGTTCCCGGTGCTCCATTGGTCAAATCGGCCCAGAACGGGGGCCCGGTTCGCATCATTCCCAAGAATGTACATCGCGTCACTGGACGAGTCGTAGCGTATCCGATTAGGGAAAGCGATTGACGACGGCACGGCTGTCTGGTCGTAGCCTCCAGGTGCATCGCTATAGATAGGTACGCCGGACGCCGACACGCCCCGACAGCTAACATGGAAGATGGATCCCAACCCCGCGGCCCAGTCGTAATGCGCGGCAAATAGCGCATAAAGATCGCCACTGGCGCCGACATCCAAGGCGCTGGCAAAGCCGACTCCCGGTGTCAAGTACGTCAGTTGTTCGTCTGGCGACTGAACTTGGTCGCCGTTGATGTCCACCCAAAGAACGGAATGATTCTGGTCTGGAGTTCCGGTCACGAATTTTCCACAGGGGATGGCCGTCTCTCCGATGAACCGATAGACCGGATAGCCTTGATTATCCTCCACACTCTGCGACTGCGACCACATGAACAAGCTTTGGGCGGGACCGAACCGACGGACGATTGTACTGCGGTTCCCGCGCAGCTCGGGTTCAGATCCGAATGGGTTCCAGGAGAAGCCGGTGTAACTCCACTCGCTGCCTGGGACGCTGGCGAGTGGGCTCTGAGAGAGGTCCAGTCGGATGTGCTTGTCCACTTCGTAAACGTCCTGACCATCGCTGGCGGGATCGAAGTCCCCGCAGTTGACAAACTCCAGCCCCGAGAGGCTCCACACCAGGTTGCCGGCAGGATCGAATTTGCGCAGGTGCGAACCACCCCCACTGCAGGACACATAAATGTTGCTCCCAGAATCCATCCCCACCCCATTGGGGCCGTAGAGCCGCAAGTAGCCACCTGCGTTCGGATCGTTGAGCAACCCTGGCACGCCTCCCGCGAATAGCCCGCCGGTGCTCCCGATTGTACCGCTCAGGGCTGGAGCGGTCGCCAGACCATTATAGATGCGGATGTTCTGGTCTGGTCCGTTCTCGCAAACCAGCAATCTGTCCTCATGCGAATCCCAGCACAAGGCTGCGGGATTCACCATGTCGCTAATCTGTTTGCCCGTGAATGTGCCGTCTGGATGATAACACACTATAGCGGCCGTATACTGCGCACGAAAAACGAGGCTGTTAGGGTAGTCGGTGGCGCGCTGGATGATCCACAAATCACCACGACTATCCACTGCCATCTGGCCAGGCCTCGTGAACGGGAATACCCGGTCAGGTATCTCGGTTAACGTGGTCGCGCTCGCCACGCGGATGACATTGTTATCCACGTCCGAGAAGTAGATTTCCCCGTTGCCGACAGCCATGCCCCCGATGCGACCCGTCCCTGTACCCAGGGTGACTGGTTGGATGTTGTTCCCCTGGAGGTCCGTCCGGTATGGCAGGCCCCGATTACCCAAAATGTAAATGAATTGGCTGTCTCCGGTCACTGAACCTTCCGATACACCATTGTTTCCGAAGAACCCATTATCTGTAAAACTGCGGACGACCCGCCCGTCTTTGTAGATCTTGGCCGCTTCGCCACCCTCATCGTAGGCCGAATTGGTGTAGCAGGTCCCGTCCGGCGACACATAGAGCGCGGCCAGGTTGCCTGAAACGTATCGTGCCGAGGAGCTGCTGAACGAATTACCCACCCAAGTCGTCCGATAAGCGAGCCGCGGTGGACCGATGTAGATGTTGTCGAAAACCGCGGTGGCTAACTGCCCGGCTGCTCCACTACTGACGTACAAGCCAATGTCAAACGTGCCGCTGGCCAAAAAAGCGTCCCCGCCGTAATCGGCCACGGACGTCCATGTGATCCCATCTTCCGAGCGTGCCACGGAATAGTCGTTGCCCACGCGAATCAGTTTTAGCCAAATCGGCGGGCTCACTGGTGGGGCTGTGCCCACGTAGTTGTCGTAGATCCAAGGGTTCGATGAAAACCCCAGGCGGCGGTTCGACTGAATCACAAAGTTCTGGTAATTCGGGTCGGAATTGTTGAGATCATAAAACTGGTACTCGAACATGACAGCAGCCATGTCGGCTGTCCCATCCGTCGACGCCCGCAACATCAGCCCCACCTCTGAGCGCGGCGCCCCGGAAATGCTGACCAACCTGGCCACAATCTCGACATCGCCCGAAGCTTCTCTATAGGTGTAGTGAGCGGAATCGGGAGCATTGTAATGGAAATTGCCGAAGAGACCGGCACCGGCTCCCGTAATGGTCCACACTCCGCCGACGTAGCTCTCGCTTCCGCTAACGTCGGCGTTGCCAATGTCAAGGCCTTGCCAGCCGACGGGCTGGCCTAAAAGGGATAGGCCGCACGCCTGCCATAGAATCATCGCTCCAGCCCAAAACCTCGCTTGCCATCCGACCGGAGACAATCGACTTTTGGGAT
This sequence comes from Verrucomicrobiota bacterium, assembly GCA_043732975.1. Lineage (GTDB taxonomy): Bacteria > Verrucomicrobiota > Verrucomicrobiia > Limisphaerales > UBA9464 > CANIZL01. The sequence continues at coordinate 32,411 of JAYTHD010000138.1, read as the reverse complement.
AGGTTGCGGCAGTCAGCCCACGTTCACTTGGTTCCTCTTCAATGGGAGAATGCCCCTCCTCACGATGGTATGAATTCAGCCCTTCACCTGGAGAATCAAGCTTCGCCTTCATTGTCCAGGAATATTGATAAGAATATGCTTTCTCGATGCTCCGCGGAAAGGGAGATTTGCTTTCGCGGATTGGTACATTTGAAGGCAGGTTGCGGCGATGGAGCCGGCGCCGCAAATGCTTTTGAGGACCCGCGGACCATTTGGGTGGTGGCGTGGGCGAAATCGGGCAGCGGGCGGCGGGCGGCGGGACGTCGGCGAAGGCGCCTGCGGCATCGTTTTCCACGGGGCCAAGCTTCAAGATTTACTGATAGGAGTTTGCTTTCTCGGCGCTCCGCGGAAAAGGAATTAGTGATGCCCTTCGCCCGTTAAAATCGCCTACGACCTTTGCCAAACGACGTCAGAGCGTCACCGACAACACCGTGCCCCGGCTTCAGTCCCGGTCCCGGAAAGCGGATCGCACCAACATCAAAACAAATTCTCAATAAAGTAGGCGATCAAAATCGCAGCCAATAGCAGCAAAACGGGAATCAAAAACGCCCGCAGCCAGGATTCCGCCCGCAGCCAGGATTCCAATCCGGGACTGCTGCGCCTTCGCAGATGATAGGTGACCCAACCAGCACCGATCAGGACTGACTGCCACATCGCCCATTTGAGCTCTGGCGAAGGATAGGAAATCCAAGACGGCCGAGGCCGATGACTTGCCGTGACGACGAATAGCAATAGCAACAGGAGGCCCGCAGCGAAGATCCAGGTCGGTTTCCTGTGCACGTAAACGACCGTACCCGCTGTCCGGGAACTCGTGCAAGGGTATTCGCCGTCAAGAGGCAGGTGTGCTGATTATTTTCGCGCAAAGGGCGCTTGGGTAACTGCAAATTGTCGGTCACTTGGTTTTCCAATCCGGCCAAACACAAAGGGACGGGTCAAGTGCCCAAATCCCCGCCCACCCCACCCCGAAATGGCCCCCAAGTTAGGACAGACCTATGAAATGTTAGTGATAATAATTTGCTTCTCGGCGCTCCGCGGAAAGGGAGATTTGCCATTCGCGGAAGGGAGCATTTGCCGGCAGACTGCGGCGATGGAGCCGGCGCCGCAAATGCTTTTGAGGACCCGCAGACTATTTGGGTCTTGGATTGGTGATAATCGCGACGGGCGTGGGGCGGCCTCTGGGTGGGTTGGCTAGCCTCGACGTCGATCCGCTCAGCCTTGCTCGCGTTCGGCCCGGATGAGCGAGGCGGGAAGCTGGGCTTAGCGGTGGCGGGAGCACCACCAAGTCGCCGCTTTCGTTTACCTCCGGGGTTTCGCGGAGGTAGGCCGTCTCGGATTTGGTGTCGGCGTGGAATTAAGGGGCAGAAATGTGGCTTCTCGATGCTCCGCGGAGAAGGAACTGTTGCACCCGGAAGGGGCGAGGCTGCGCGCAAGATGATGTGGGTCCAATTCAACTGAAGCCTATGAGTGCCGGAATTGGGGTGGAACAGGGATTGTCGAGAAGTTGATCATGTGGTAGAGGTGTCCTGCCGTACAGGCCTGCCACGGGCAAGCCGTGGCGCCGGGTGCGGTGAATATAGAGCGTTGAGGGCGCGAGCCGGTGAGGCCTTGGGGATATGCAAAACATGGTGATTATAGCGGTACTGTTGGCAGCCCTCGTGGGCGGTGCTTCCTGTGATTCAAAAACGGTCCGCGAGAGCGCTCCGGTTGGTGGCACCGCGAGTCAGTCGGCCACCATGCCCGAGCTGGCCAAGTTGGCTTACGAGCGAAAACTAATTGCGCTTTCCAAGACCAAGCAAAGCATGACTACCATGGCGTTTAACCGCACCACGCCACTGCCGTGGAAGCACGGAAATACGCTGGAGTTTCGCGAAATTCATCCGCCGACAGTTCCTGGCGGGATAGAGGAGCAGGCCATTTGGAGGGCGGTCAATATCCATGCCGAGAACCTTTTTGAAATCACGCGACGTCTCGGCATCGATGTCCTCGAGGTCCAGATCGTCCATCGTCGGCAGCCATCCGAGATTCAAGAGACCGGGCGCGCGGCCCGAAAGATCATTTCCGACCTCGGTTATGCCGTGATCACCGACCCGCGGATCCCCAGAGAGTGGTTGGTGGTGGAGCCGAAATGCGAACGGGAAATCGGAAGGCAAATGCGGAGCGAATTTCCGGAGGCGTTCCACAGGAACTGATGACCCTAAGACTGATTGGTTAAATGCCCCGGCACCAAGGCGACCGCAAGGAGCAAAGACTCCGAGCCAACCAGCGGAGCGGATACCAGTCCCTTACCTGCACGAGGAAACACACGGCAAGAAGCAACCCGATGGCCACGCGGTGTGAGTATCTTTTGGGGTTGATTGATGGCCAGCCGAAGAAAAGGCAATGGGTTCAAACATTGACATTCTACATGGTGACCGAATTGAAGAGGGCTTGAGGTGGGGCGCAACGTTCGGGCGGGAATTCACCTGCCCCTGAGCGCTTTCCTCCGTCGCGCCAGACCTGCGGAATCTCCAAGTTCAACTTGATTGTCGACCGTCAATGTTTGGCCCCATTGCCTCTTGTGAATCCGGATTGGAATCCCGCCTTTCGAAAGTGGCATCTTCTGCGAAGCTGAAGTGGGTTATGAGCGAATTTCTCTTGGGCGCATTGAGCCTGTTGCTGTCCACCAATCCGCCGGCGGCGGTCTCCAATTTGGTGGTGGACAGGCTGGCGCCTTTCGCGGCGCTGGGCGGCGCGCCGACGGTGGATCCTCACGATCCGACGGAAATCGAATTTCAGGAGGTCCTTCGGCGGGACGATCTCGGAGAGGCGGAAATCGAACGAATCGCCACGGTGGGGCCCGCTCCAGATCCGGCGCGCAGTCCTTCACCCGACGCCACCCGTGAGGCGGGCCGGGTCCAACTGCTATCGGTCATCAACCAGACGCGCGCCCGTTACGAGGAATTCCTCAAGAAGCATCCCGAACACGTCCGGGCGCATCTCGCCTATGCCGACCATTTGGAGGAGCACGGGGATGACAACGAGGTCCTCGAGCATCTGGGGATCGCCTTGAAATTGGATCCCAAAAACCCGGCGGGCTGGAACAATTATGCGCACCATTATACGCATGTCGGTCCGATCACCAACGCCTTTCACGCCTATGAACAGGCCATCGCCTTCCGGCCGTTTGAGCCGGTGTATCATTACAACTATGGCACGGTGGTCTTCCTGTATCGGAAGGACGCGAAGGAATACTTCCATTGCGACGAGAACGCGGTGTTTGAAAGGGCCTTGAGCGAGTACCGGGAATGCCGGCGACTGGCCCCGCGCGATTTCCGGTATGCCTTTGATTATGCCCAGACTTTTTACGGCGTGAAGCCCGAGCCGGCGTCGACACCGGAGGGTTGGAAAGCGGCGGAACTCCGGTTGGCCGAGCGGGCGATCCAAGCTTGGCGGGATGCCTTGGCGGTCGCGAACAATGAGACGGATCGCGAAGGCGTTTTCATCCACTTCGCCCGCTGGCAGATCAAGCTCGGACGCTGGGACGAAGCCCGCGCCAGCCTGGCGGAGGTGACCCGACCCGAACATGCGGAATTGAAGGCGCGATTGGAACGAAGCCTTTTGCGGAAGGAAACCGGGGGGGACGATTTACTGCCGGCGCCGCGTACGCCAATCGAAACGCCCCGACTGCTGCCCAATTAAGCCGCCGGAATCCGGAGGGAAATCACGGTGCGGGCCATCGTCCGTCGACAATGGGCACTGGCTTGAATTTCTTTGGATCCAGGACCACCTGGCGAATGCGGGTCCGATGCCACGTGTAAACGATATGCACCAGGCCGTCGGAAGTCTGGATCACGGCCGGATAGCTGTACTCGCCGGCCTGCGTTTCCAGGACATGCACCGCTGACCATTGGGTGGCGTCCCCCGTACTGACGGCGACGTTTAACGGCGAACGGCCGGAGCGGGTGTGGTTATAGACCAGGACATGGCGTTGATCCGCCAGCGTCACGGCATCAATCCCCGAGTTGGGATTGGGCATTCCGATCGTGGCGAGGGGTGTCCAGGTGATGCCTTGGTCGTTCGAAACCGTTCGAAAAATGGCTCCCGCCTTGCGCGTGCGTCCCAGTGCGATGAGTTCCCCGTTGGCGGCGGTCAACACGGTCGGTTGGATACCCTGCAGGTTGGCGGGGTCGGACACGGCGTCCGGGTACTGCCAGACATTGCGCGACGGGGAGAAACGTTCGAACTGCACCCGCCAGCCGGCGTTTTCGGTACTGGAGGGAAAGAGCAGGAAGTTATCGCTGGTGCGCACCGCCTTGTTCTTGATGGGACCCAGATGCGGCGCGGGCAGTCGCTCCGGTGCGGTCCAGGTGCGTCCGCCGTCCGAACTGATCGCCCGCATGCCCCACCAGGTATCGGGGCTGGGACCGACCTTGTAGTAGAGCGTCAGGGCCTCGTCACCACTGCGCTGCAGGACGGGATTCCAGCAGGGGAGACGTGTGCCCTTCGTGCCGGCACCCACGCCGTTGAAAAGTTCCACCGGAGGACTCCAGACGGCGGCCGGACCGGATCCCTCACGACGACTGAACCAGATGCCCACATCAGGCGCCTTCTCGCGAGTGCCGCCAAACCAGGCCGCCGTTAGCGCGCCTTTCGTTTCGCACACCGTCGAGGCGTGGCACTCAGGTGTGGGCGGCGGAGAATCGTAAATGAACTCCCGCTGGATCTCCGGCGAGGCCCCGCTGAGGGCGGCGGTCGCGCGCAAACCGAGCACGGCGGCGAGGGCGACAGCGAAGGAACGCGCCCAGGCCGATAGGTGACGAAACCTCCCGTTGGACCGAGAGCCGATGCCAGACGGGTGCGTCATGTGGGCATTCGTAAAAGGGACGATTCAGACCACCGTCCCGGGGGGAATCACCGCGTGCTTGGGGATGATCAGGATGCCGTCCCGGATGTGGTAGAGGGGATGATCCAGGGTGGCCGGCTTCCCCGCCGGGCTGAGGATGCAGCCCTCGCCGATGCGGGCGTTTTTATCGATGATGGCGTTATCGATCCGCGTGCCGCGGCCGATGCCCAGCGGTATACCCAGGTTTTCCGGGCGATTGCGACGGTCCTCGGAGTCGAAATAATCGGAACCCATCATGACGACCCGGTTCAGGAGCGCGCCTTCGCCAAGGACTGCCCGGACGCCGATGACGGAGTGTTGCACCCGGCAACTGTTCAGGATACAACCGTCGGCAATCACCGCGTGATCGATGGCGGCGGCATTGATCTTGGACGCCGGCAGGAAGCGCGGACGGGTGAACACCGGAGGTTGGAAGAAACTGAATCGGGGATTCTCCGCGGCCTGATCGAGATTCGCCTCAAAGAAACTTCGGATGGTGCCGATGTCTTCCCAGTAGCCCTGATAGATGTACGAGAACACGCGCCGGGACTCGATGGCTCCGGGGATGATGTGTTTCCCGAAGTCCTCCCAGTTGTTGTCGAGGAGGTCAAACAGCACCTGACGATTGAAGACGTAGATGCCCATGGAGGCGAGGTAGAGGTCTTCATCCCGGGTGATGTTGAACTCGGGGTAGTTCGCGCGGGGGATCTTGAAGGATTCCAGAAGTGCCGGTTCCTTGGGCTTTTCCGCGAACCGGGTGATCTGGCGTTCCCCGTTGACCTGCATGAGCCCCAGGGCGGTGGCCTCGGCCCGCGGGACAGGAATGGTGGCAATGGTGAGGTCCGCCGCGTTGGTGATGTGGGTCTGGAGAACCTCGCGGAAGTCCATCGTGTAGAGTTGATCGCCGGACAGGATCAGCGCGTACTCGAAGTTGGAATTCCTGAAGTGATTCAGGTTCTTGCGCACGGCATCCGCTGTTCCCTGATACCAACTATTGCTCGTGAACGTCTGCTCGGCCGCCAGGATCTCCACGAAGCCGCTGGAAAAGTGGTCGAATTTGAAGCTCTGGCTGATGTGCCGGTGGAGGGAGGCACTGTTGAATTGGGTGAGCAGGAAGATCTTGTTCAGCCCGCTGTTCAGGCAGTTGGAAATGGGGATGTCGACCAACCGGTATTTACCGGCGAGCGGCACGGCGGGTTTCGATCGCTCACTGGTGAGGGGGAAGAGCCGGGTGCCCTGGCCCCCACCCATGATGATGCTGAGCGTGTTATGCGAGAAGGAGGTGGAGCGCGAGACTGGCATGGACGGCGAAATGGTTTTTTCGAGTAAGGCGCGAAAATGGGCCGAACTCAAGTGTCGTTACACACTTTGTCGTGGAAGCCGGTCGTCACCCGCCCAGGCGGTCTCTTGCCAAAGACTTGCTGGCCGTTCGGGATTGTGGGAAGAATGTCGCCGGTTAAAAAATTCTCCAACGTGGCAAAGGCAATATCGACGGCCGCGGCGAACCCGCCGCAACGCCCCACCAGCTCGGGTGCAGTCGTGGGCGACGCCCGGAATGTCCGGACCGCTGCCGGCAAAACCAAAGGCGGGGCGGCCAACGAGGACGTCAGGAAGAAGTGGTGATCGGGCCTGCCGGTTCGCCCAATCATTCCGTGGGTATGTCACGACTTCCGGGCCTGGACGGCTTGCGCGCCATTGCGGTGAGTTGGGTCATCCTGACCCATTTATTGACCAGCGGCCGCATTGCTCCCGGCAACGGGCTGGTCCAGGAGCTCGCCCGGATGGGCAGCTTTGGGGTGGAACTTTTCTTTGTCCTGTCAGGGTTCCTGATCACGTGGCTGCTCCTCCGTGAGGAAGGGAGGTCCGGCGCCATCGATTTGAAGGCGTTTTACCTCCGCCGGGCGTTTCGGATCCTGCCGCCCGCGATGGCCTATCTGGCGGTGGTGGGAGTACTCGCGTCCTTGGGTCGAATCCAGGTTCCCGCCCGGGACTTCTTCTCGTCCATTCTGTTTTTTCGGAACTTTGTCACCGGATCCGAGATCACCACCCACTGTTGGAGCCTGGCGATTGAAGAGCAGTTTTATTGGGTCTGGCCGGTGCTTTTTCTATGTCTGAGCCGGGATCGGCGCCTCTACCTCACGGCGGCATTGATCCTCTTTGCGCCCGTGTGGCGGAAGCTGAACTATGCCCATTTCGGGGTGATGGGTGTCAATTCGCTGCGGACGGACCTGCGTTATGATGCGCTGCTGATGGGTTGTTTTTTGGCCGCCGTCCTGGCGCATCCCCGTTTCTCCAAGGTGTTGAACGCGCCGGTGTTCACCTCGCAGTGGGCCGTCCCAGTCGCGGTGCTGGCGATTCTCCCGCTCAATTCGAGTTTACTGGGGCGCGCCCCGGGAATCGTGCAACTGTGGGTCCCCAGTGTTTCGTTCCTGCTGGTGGCGCTGGTCATTCGCTACCTCATTCAGGGCAGGAGCGGATGGGTGGATCTGGTGCTCAATTTCAAGCCGCTGGCGGGTCTGGGTCTTATTTCCTATTCGCTTTATCTCTGGCAACAACCTTTTTGCCTGGTGAATCCCCGGGATTTTCCGGTCGCGTTTTCACCGGTCTGGGCCGTCGTCGTGTCCCTCGGGCTGGCGGTGCTGAGTCATCTTTTCATCGAGCGACCGGCCCTGCGCCTACGGTCGTGGTTCACCGGTACGGCGGCGAGCCACTGAGCCACGGAGCCGGATCGGCCCCGAATTAAATCCCGCCGGATGGATCCGATGGCGGAGTTCAGCCCAGCGCCGCTTGCAGATCGGCGAGCATGGACGGGACTTTTTTCCACGGGTCCCCGCTCAACTCATACTCCAGGGCGACCCATCCGGAATAGCCCGCGTCCTTCAACATCCGGGCCGTGCGAACCGGATCCGGTGACTCCGCTGCCTTGGCGGCCCGGGCGCGGATGTAGCCCTTGTACTGCACATTGACGGCATAGGGAGCGCACTTGGCGAGGTCTCCCCAGGGGTCGTCGGTGTGGAAATTACCGGTATCCAGATTGATGCCGACCCAGGGCGATTGGACCGCCTTGACGATATCGAGCAGGTCCGCGGCTTCCGCGACGATGCCGCCATGGTTTTCGACCCCGAGGAAAATGCCATGTTTTCCGGCGGCCTCCCCGCATTCCTCCAGCGCTTCCACGCAGAGCTTCTTGGCCTCGGCCAGGGTCTGTTCCTTGGCGGGAGCGCCGGCGAAGACGCGAATGTGGGGCGCGCCGAGGACGGCCGCGCGTTCGATCCATTGTTTCGTGTTCGCGATTTCCGTGTCGCGCTTCGGTCCGTGGGGCAACGTGTAATTGTTGCCGATGGCGGTGCCGCTCACGGTGACGCCACGAAGGTGGGCGTGTCGGCGGAGCGCGAGCAGGTAGGCGTCGTCGGGATTGGGCCTAAAGTAATAGCTGGTCAGCTCCGCGCCGGGCACATTGTTCGTGGCGCAAAAATCGATGAACGAAAACAGATCCAGCTTCGAGGGGGTGCCGTCCTTTTTGACCGCGAGATCGTTGCGAAAGGAATATGCCGCCAGCGACATGCGCAGGCGGGGCGGGGTGGTGTCGCCCGTCCGATGGAAGGCCTCCACCGCCTGCGCCCAGGGGGCAACCGAGGCGAGCGCAGAGCCGGTGAGAAACGTGCGGCGGGAGATCATGGGCCAAGGGTGGCGCGGAAATCCCCGCTGCCAAGGGCCAGTGTCTCCGGGGCGCGATCCGCATCTCCGGTTGCCTTCAGCATGAGCGTTTCCGCGGTTTCCATCCTGGGCGCTTCGGCGGTGACCCGCTGGTTTGATGCCCGTTTCCCCGAGCCGGCGCCGGCGCAGGTGGCCGCGTGGCCCCGGATCGTCGCCGGTGAAAATGTGCTGATCGTTTCACCGACCGGCACCGGCAAGACGCTCGCGGCGTTTCTCGCCGTGCTGCATGCCCTGGCGGCGACGCCTGCGGAACCTGAAGCGTCCGCGGCGCCGGGCGTTCGCTGTCTCTACCTCTCCCCGTTGCGCGCCCTGGGATATGACCTGGAAAAGAATCTGGCCGGCCCCCTGCGGGAAATCTATCCGGAGGCGGACCATCCCCGACCGCCGATCCGCGTGGGATTGCGAAACGGGGACACTCCGGAAACGGAGCGCGCCCGTCAGTTTGCCACACCTCCGGAAATATTGCTGACCACTCCGGAAAGCCTGTGTGTGATGCTCAGCCAGTCACGGTGGTTGTCCCGACTGGCCACGGTGCGCTGGGTGATCGTGGACGAGGTGCATGCGCTGGCGGAAAACAAGCGGGGCACGCAGCTCACGCTGGCACTGGAGCGCCTGGAAGCCTGCCAAATCCCGCCGGCCCGGCTGCAACGCATCGGACTCTCGGCGACCGTGCATCCGCTCGCGGAGGCCGGATCGTTCCTCGTGGGTGCGGAGCGCGCGTGCCGCCTGGTGCAGGTCGCCCCGGCCAAACAAATCGAACTCGCGGTGTTCAGTCCCTTGCAGCGGGAACCCTATCCGCCGGCGGGGTTCAGCGGTGAACGATTGATGGGGGAACTGGCCAAATTGATCCGCGCCAACCGGACGACCCTGGTCTTCACCAACACGCGGAGCGGCGCCGAATCCGCCACCTACTGGCTGAAGGCAGCGCTCCCGGATCTGGCCATCGAATGTCATCACGCCTCGCTGGACCGGGCCGTGCGTCTCGAGGTGGAGGATCGGCTTAAGCTCGGGGAATTGCGCGCCGTGGTCTGTTCCACGTCGCTGGAACTCGGGCTCGACATCGGCTGCATCGATCAGGTGGTCATGCTGGCCACGCCCAAGGGAGTCAGCAAGGCGTTGCAACGGGCCGGAAGAGCCGGGCATGGTCCGCAGGAAATCAGCCGGGGATTGCTGATGGCGACGAATGTCGGCGATCTCGTGGAATGCTGCGCCACGGCGCTGTTGGCGCGCCGGGGGCAGTTGGACGCCCTGCGGATTCCGATCGCACCGCTGGATGTGCTGGCGCAACACCTGGCGGGATTGGGTTGCACGGGTGAGCAAAAAAATGACGAGGCCTACGCACAAGTCCGCCGGGCCTGGCCGTATCGGGAATTGTCCCGGGCCGATTTTGATGCCGTCCTGGACTTCCTCGCCGGCGGCGGCAAGGCCTTGCGTGAGCAGTATGCCGAATTGTTCGGCAAGCTGGTATTGGGCGACGGCGTTTTTGAAACCCGCGCGGGTGCCACCCGGCGCGATCTCCTGCAAAATGTGGGCACCATTCCGGACGACGGTGCCGTCCGCGTGTTGTTGCAATCGACGCAGTTGGGATCGGTGGAGGAAGGGTTTCTGCGCTCCCTGCGGGCCGGCGATGTATTCACCTTGAGCGGCCGGCCGGTGCGATTGCTGCGGGTGGGCGTGATGGAATGCTGGGTGGAGCGGGCGGACGGAGCCGTGCCCACGGTGCCGCGCTGGGGGGCGAACAAGTTTCCCTTGGCGAATCGCGTGGCCCGTGAAATCCGCGCCTTTCGCACCGAACTGCGCCAAAGACTGGACGCCCGTGAGTCCGCCACGGTGCTGCAACAGTGGATTGGACGGCGCTTGGAATGCGGATCGAATAACGCCGCCGTGATCCTTCGGGTCCATGCGGCACAACACGGCGTCAGTGAGATTCCCACGGGAGATTTTCTGCTGGTGGAGGAGTTGATCGAAGTGCCCGCGCCGCCGGAGCGCCCGACGCGGGCGCGGATCGGACGGCGCGAAGCGGGGGAGCCGACGGTCTCCGCCACGGCGCAATTGGCGATGGCGGCGATCACCGTACCCGCGAAGTCCCGCAGCCCCGGACGCCCGGCCCGCGTCCCGGAGAATCCCTTGCCCCTTTCCGCACCGCCGGCGACGCGCCACTACTTCTTCCACAGCCTCATCGGCCGGGCGGCCAATGATGCGTTGTCGCGGGTGGTCGGGCTTCGATTGAGCCGACTGCGCGGCGGCAATGCCATTGCCACGACGGATGATTACGGGTTCGTCCTGAGTGTCGCCGAAAACCAGACGCTGACTGCTGCGGAATTGCCCGGGCTGTTGGCGCCGGAGAATTTTCGAGCGGATCTCGCGGAAGCGCTGGGGCGTTCGGATCTGTTGAAATATCATTTTCGATCCGCCGCCCAGACCGGGTTGATGGTTTATCGCAACCACTTCGACGCCCGCAAATCGGTGCGCAAATTGCAATGGAGCACCGAGGTCATCTTCAATGTATTGGTGCAACACGAGCCCGATCACGTGCTGTTGCGGGAAGCGCGGCGTGACGCGGAGCACAGCTTCCTGGATGGCGCCCGCGCGGAGGCCTACCTGCGGGACCTGGCGGAACACCAACGGCCGATCCGCTCGCGCGTTGTCCCGCGGGTGCCGCCGCTCTCGTTCGGCATGTACGCCACCCGCATCAAGGAAGCGCTGCTGGTGGAGGATCCCCGGGAAACACTCGAGCGGCTTTATCACCAGTGGTGGGGCCAACTGGGATCCGGGAACGATACGGGCTGACGCAATCGGCTTGGAACGTCTTTAAAACGGCGCGTCATCGTCGGGGGCATCTTCGTGGATTCCCTCGTCCGGCTCGTCGTCGCTTTGCTCCTTGGGCGTGAACTTGCCGTGCCCGGTGGGCAAGCGGGGCGAAAAGACTTCAATCTCCTCCACCAGTTCGCCGGGAATTTCCTCCAAAAACCGTGAGGGCATTTGCATGCCGTCGCCACCACCCGGCAGGAAACGGGTTAAGGGGCGGCATAGGTTAAGTTCCGTTTTCGCCCGTGTGACGGCCACATAGAACAGGCGCCGTTCCTCCTCCTCGCCCTCCGCCGTCTCGGTCGAACGCGCGCTGGGAAACAGCCCTTCGCAAAGCATGATCACAAAAACCACCGCATACTCCAGACCCTTGGCCTGGTGCACGGTGGACAGGCGCAGGCGTTCATCATCGTCTTCCACCCGGCTGCGTTTGTTGTCCTGATCCGCCTCCAGATGAGTTTGCAGCGCCAGTTCACTGAGGAATTCCGTGCCACTGCGGAACTTGTCCGCGTAGCCGGCCAGTTGTTCGATTTCTTCGCCGCGCCGTCGGGCATTTTCGTAGTTCAACTCCAGGTGGTCCGCGTAGTCGGACGCGAGCACTTGTCGCAGCGACTTGCCCGGCGCGTTGCGGAAGTCGGGCTTTTCCACGTCCGCAATCGTCTCCGCCAGCCGCTTCCAACCGGCCTGCGCCTTGGGTGGCACCTTCTTGGACATCGCGAATAAGATCGGCGCGACCGGAGTTGGATCGACGACTTCCTTTCCGGACGTTGGTTCGGGCGGCAGTTCACCGTCGTTGTCGGACGCCGGAACCTCAGATGCGTCGCCGCTGCTGGCGGGCACCCTCGGCGCGGGCAGTCCGGGCAGGACATCGCCCAGGACCTGGGCGAAAATGCCCCAAAGTTTCTCGGCCCCTTTGCCGCCGATTCCCGGCAGGAGTCGGATCAGCCGCTTGAACGCCAGCTCGTCCGTGGGATTACAGATCAGTTTGAGATACGCGGTGATGTCCTTGATGTGCGCCTGTTCGAAGAAGCGGATGCCGCTGGTGATGACGAAGGGGATGTTGCGGCGGACGAGTTCGAGCTGGAGTTCGAGGGCGTGGAAGTGGGATCGGTAGAGGACGCAGATCTCCTTCAACGGGACGCCTTCATCGCGCAATTCCAGGGCGCGCTGGGCAATGAACGACGCCTGCTCATAGGCGTCCATCGTCACGACCTTCGCCGGTTTGATGCCGGACGGACGCGCGGGTTGGAGCGCCTTGGGAAACTGGCGGACGTTGTGCGCGATGACCGCGTTGGCGAGCAAAAGGATTTCCGGCGTGGAACGGTAATTGATCTCGACCTTGAAAACCTGCGCCTGCGGATATCGCTTGGGGAAATCGAGGATGTTGGCGAAGTTCGCGCCACGCCAGGAGTAGATGGACTGGGCATCGTCGCCCACGGCCATCAGGTTGCCGTGGCGCCGGCTGAGCGTGTCGAGCAGCGTGGCCTGGAGGCGGTTGGTGTCCTGGTATTCATCCACCAGGACGTGTTGGAATCGGCGCTGATACGCTTCGGCCACGTCGGCATGTTCCTGCAGCAGGCGCAACCACAGCGTGAGCAGGTCGTCAAAATCCATCAACGCGGCCCGGCGCTTCCGCTCGGCGTAGGCCTTGTGTACTCGCAGGATTTCCTCGGTCAAAGGTACGAAGGAAATGTGGTTACGTTCCAGTTCCTCGGTCACGGTGCGGCCCGTATTGAGCGCCATGCTGAAGACATCCGCCAGCACTTCGGCCTTGGGGAAGCGGGTGGCTTTGACGTCGATTCCCACGTCCGCGATGCAGCTCTCCAGCAGGTCCTCGGCGTCTTCGCGATCCGCCACGGTGAATGTGGGTTGATAGCCGAGCCGCTCGGGGTGGCGCCTCAGGATGCGGAGACCGATCGAATGAAACGTGCCGCCCCACAACTGTCCCAGATCACCCGGGAGGAGATCACCGACGCGCTGCATCATTTCCCGGGCGGACTTGTTGGTGAAGGTGAGCAACAGGATGCGATCCGCCGGGGTGCCGTGTTCGAGCAGCCAGGCGACGCGGTAGGTGAGGGTCCGCGTCTTGCCCGCCCCGGCGCCGGCGAGCACGAGGGAGGAACCATTGCCGGCCGACACGGCGGCGTACTGCTGCGGATTGAGTTCGTCGCGGTAATTGATCCGCAGCGACGGTGCAGCCGAGACCGGCTTCAGATGATACTCACGGGCCACGCCGGTGACTCTGGCGGGATGCGCGCCCAAGGCGAGGAAGGATTCGGCGGGGCGCTCCAGATTGGATCGGCGCGGGGCGACTCCCGTGCGAATCGAACCGGTGAACTCCGGCCCGAGGCGCCGCCCGTCCATCGTGCGCGGAGGCGAATGGTGGTAGGAACTGGATTCGAACCAGTGAAGGCGTAAGCCAGCAGATTTACAGTCTGCCCCCGTTGGCCACTTGGGTATCCTACCACCCGGCCACGCCCTTGCGAGCGGGCCGCAATAAAGGAAAGCGACCCCCTCGCCACAAACCTATTTTCGGGGGATTTTTAAGCGGCAACCTCAATTGCCGCGATCCATAGTCCTGCCATGTCCGCCACCGCGCCGCCCATTGTTGCGCCTGAGCCGGATGCCGAACTCACGGCATTCTGGCGGCATCTCGAGTCCGAGCGGAACGTTTCCCTCTACACGTTGCGCAACTATCGGCAGGCCGGCCGGGAGTTTCTAGGCTGGCATCAGCAGGTCTACAGTCGGTCTCCCGATTGGGCGACCGTTTCGCGGGACGTGTTTCGGGCCTACCTGCGCCGGTTGGGCCGCTTGCGGAAGGATCCGAGTAGTGTGGCCCTTCGCTTCAGTGCCTGGCGGACGTTTTATCGCTGGCTGCAGAGGCGTGGTCGGGTGACGTCTTCTCCGATCCACGGAATGACCCTGCCGCGCAAAGGCGGAAAACTGCCGCGGTTTCTTTCCGAGGCGCAGATGCGGGATTTGCTGGCCGCCCCGCTCCACGAATTGGAACGGCGTCTGAAATCGGACTCGCCGCCCACCGCTGTGGAACGACTCGAATACCTGCGGGATCACGCCGTTTTCGAACTTTTCTACACGGCGGGTTTGCGCATCAGCGAGCTGTGTGCCCTGCGGATGGAACAGTTGGATCGGGAGCAACGTCTGGCGCGGGTTTTCGGCAAGGGCCGGAAGGAACGCGAGTTGCCACTGGGACGTCCGGCCTTGGTGGCCTTGGAAGCTTATTGGACAGCGTCGCCGGTGGCGCGGGGACCGGGGGATGCCGTTTTCTGGTCCACCCCGAGCGGACCGGAACCGTTGATCCCACGAACCGTTCAACGCCGGCTCAAGATCTATCTGGCGGTGGCACGTCTCGATCCGGCCCTGAGCCCGCACAAGATCCGGCACAGTTTCGCGACCCATTTGCTGAGCCGGGGCGCCGATCTTCGCAGCGTGCAGGAATTGCTGGGACATGCACAACTCGCGACCACCCAGATCTACACGCACGTTTCCCTGGAGCGGCTCCAAGAGGTCTACCGCTCGGCCCATCCGCGGGCTTGAGCTCCGAGTGGGCCCTCCGTTTCTTTAAAGCACGTTACTCGCCACATGAGTCGAATTTCCATTGATGTCAGTGATGAAGAACACCGGACGCTTAAGGCGATGGCGGCATTGAAGGGTCAAAGCCTAAAGGATTTTTTGCTTCAACGCACACTTGGTGAGGAGACGCAAACAGACGAAGAAACTGCTTTAGTAGAGCTGGTCGCGCTTCTGGACGCGCGCGTTCAGCGCGCCGAAAAAAATGGCGTCAGCACACGCACCGTGGATGAGATTTTCAGACAGGCCAGGCGCGAAGTGAAAGTCGAAAAAAATGGCTGATTACCAACTCACTCCCGAAGCCGATGATGACTTGCTACAGTCCCACTTTCAGAAAATGAACCGCGGATGGCGCGGATAACGCAGATACGGAACCGCACTTTTCGAGTTTATCCGCGTCCTCCGTGTCATCCGCGGTCAAAATTCTTTGGAAGTGTCGCTGTCGTGCTAATGCGCGGAGGCGTGTTGCCAGAGGAAGTCCACGATCGGTGTGGAATCTTCCAGGCCGTGGGGATGATGTTTCACCCCGGGCTTGGCGATCAGCGTGATGGATCCGCCCAAGGCGCGATAACGTTCCGCGATCAGGCCGGTGTTTTCGGCCCAGGGAACGACTTCGTCGGCATCGCCGTAGACATGGAGCAGGGGAACCTTGGCGGCGGCCAGGCCGGCGAGGGCATCGACGGGATTGCGGGTGTACGCCTTGGCCTCGGCATCGTCTTTGAAGCCGTAGTGCTGGAGCACCAGTTTCCAGTCGCGGTCGCTGCGCTGGCCTTTGCCGAAGCCGCCCGGCCAGCTCTTGAAATCACAGACGGGGGCGTCCCCGTAAATGCAGGCGACGCGGTCCGGGTGCGCAATGGCCCAGTTGTAGCAGTAAAGACCACCGCGACTCAGGCCGACCAGACCGGGCTTGGGGTTGAAGCCATAGATCGCGGTCAGATCCTGATAGAGCGCGTCCCAATGCTGGACTGCCGGCGGGGATCCCAAAAGGTCTTGCACACTCAGGTAGACGACGTGGAATCCGCGGCCGAGCAGGGCGACATCCGGGGCGGGTTTGTGTCCGAAGAATTCGCCATGCCAAACCCACGGACGCCCCGGCGCTGTCTGGGACGGAAGCACGACGGTCACGGACTGGCCGTTGGCGGTGAAATCGGCCTTCTCAAAACCGTTCCAATAGGTGCGTTTACCCGGAATGTTTCCGCCGAGGATGGCCTGGGTGGAGGCGGCCAGATTGGCGGCTGTTTCCTGGACCGTCCCGAGGGGTTGTCCGCGGCCCATGCCGGGGCGCAGGTGTCCGACTGTGAAGAGCCATGCGTCCTTTTGCAGACGTTGCCGGGTCTGAATGAGCTTCAGTGCCTCTGCCAAGCGCGGGTGGAGAGTGGGCAATCCTTCCGGCGTCTCGGGTAGCTTCGGAAGGGAATCCCCTTCGATCGCCTGGACGAACTCCCGGGCGATGCGCCAGTGCCCGAGCGTGCTGGCGTGGACCCCATCGCCGGCGAGCAGGAATTTGGGGTCCGTTTGCCGGCGTTGCTCGAGATAGGCGTTCATCGGCGCGTGGATGTCGACCACTTCCCAACCCTGCTTGCGCTGCTCCACGAGCCAGGCGGAATAGCGATCCAAAACGTCATTGTAACCCTCGTAGGGCGAGCGGTACTCGGCACGTCCGGCCGGCAGTGTTCGCCCTTTCAACGGCGTGGCGTCGAAGGTCGGCGGCGTGACGTGAATGACCCGGACGCCCGCGGCCACTGCCTTTTCCCGCAGGCGACGGATGCCGGACCGAAAGGCCTCGGCGCGATCGTCGCCATACGGATAATAGATGCCATCGTTCATGCCGTAGCAGGCGACGATCACGATGGGCTTGGTCTGCGCCAGCACCCGGTCGAGCCGCTCGTGCAGATCGGGCCGCGGAAACGAACCGCCGGCATGACCGGGTTCGCTCAATCCGGAAAGGGTCTCACTGGGCAGTCCGAGATTGATCCAATCGACACTTTCACCCGGATGCCGCCAGCGCAGCAGGGCTTCGGCAAACTCGATCCACTCGCCGGCGTGGGTGATGCTGTCGCCGAGGAACACGACCCGCTGGGCGCCCATCAGGCTGGATGGCTTCTCGGCGGTGACGGGCTTGAGGCGGATCTGGCGCACGTCCATGACCGCGCCACCGGCCTTGCGGGTCGGACGAATGGCCAGATTGAAATTTCCGGGAATGGCCAGTTCCACCCGCCCGATGTTTCTGGGGAGAAATTTTTGGAAATGCCCCGTGTCGGCCACCACGAATTCCAGGCGCTGGCCCGCGATGTCCACGGCGACATCACTGCCGCCATTGCCCGTGCCGCACCCCTGCCAGACTTCGACTTCATAAACCCCCGGACGCTGGACGGCGAAGGTCCAGTCCGCCCAATCGCCCGGCTCCACCCAATAGCCGAGGCAGTTCTTATTGGTTTGCGGTTCATAGCGCATCTTGACGCTGTGGGTGGTGGCGTTGCTGGCGCGCAGGGTGAGGGCACCATCGGCTTCGGCCACGCTCATGGGACCTTCGGGCGCGGGCCGCAGGATCACCGCCTTCAGGTTCAGGGCAGCGGCGCCCAGCAATTTGGCGCAACCGACGCGGACCGTGAACGGATCTCCCGTGAGCAACGTGATCGTGCCCAAGGACAGCGTCTGATAGGCGTACCAACTGCCGGTCGAGGGACGCGTGGCGGTCAGCTTTTCGCGGCCGATTTCCACCGTGATTTCGGTGCCCGCACCGCCATCGGCGGAAAACACCAGTTCGACATCATACCGGCCCCAGCGGGACGGTTTGTAGTCCCAGGTGACGAAATCCTGCGGATCGGTCCAGAACCCGATGCGATGATTCCCGGGATGCGATTCGAGCCGTGCCTTCTGGCCGTGCACCTGGGCGTCGAGTGCGGAGAAAACGATGCGTCCATCGCTCAGTTGGCCGGTCGAGGTGATGGTCTCCAGACTGATTTGTGAGGGGCGCGCCGGAGGATTGGTCGGCACGCGCAAGGTCAGTTGAGTGGCGTCGGCATTGAAGATCCACGTCAAAGGCA
Organism: Verrucomicrobiota bacterium; assembly: GCA_043732975.1. GTDB lineage: Bacteria > Verrucomicrobiota > Verrucomicrobiia > Limisphaerales > UBA9464 > CANIZL01. The sequence goes on along the minus strand of JAYTHD010000138.1, from coordinate 14,351 downwards.
GCCGGCGGGTGTCCTGGAGCAATTCCGCCCGGACGATGGAGGGCTCGCCCACGGGGAGTGAAAGGGTTCCATTCGTGGGCCATTGCGAAACCTCCAGCAATCGCCCGCCGACCGGCTCCATGAGCGGAGTCATCCTCCCCCAGGGCGGCGTGCCTGGACTGTCGGCCGCGGATAATCCGGCGACGAGTGGCAGGACGAGGGTCAACCAGGTGGACCGTTTCGCGAGGGTCATTTCAGAGGGAAGTTTTTTGGGGTGTTGGAAGCTCGTTCAACGGAGCCGGTCCACGTTCAGCGGCTGCAGATCCTTGGGGAGAAAGATGCCGTCTTTCCGAATCAATTCGCCGTCCAAACGCACCTCGCCACCACCCCATTCCTTGCGCTGGATGAGCACCATGTCCCAGTGCACGGCGGATTTGTTGCCGTTGCCACAATCCTCGTAGGCCTGGCCTGGGGTGTAATGCAGGGAGCCGGCGATCTTTTCGTCGAACAGGATGTCGCACATCGGCTGTTGGATGTACGGGTTGAAGCCGAGACTGAACTCGCCGATGCGCCGGGCGCCGGGATCGGTGTCGAGGATTTCGTTCAACCGCCCGTTGTTGCCGCTGGAACATTCGGCTTTGACGATGACGCCCTTTTTCAGTTCCAGGCGGACGTTTTCAAATTTGGTGCCGGAATAAACGGTCGGCGTATTGAATTGAATGACGCCTTCCGAGGACGTCAGCGTCGGGCAGGAGAAACACTCGCCATCCGGAATGTTACGGATCCCCTCACAGGGTTTCGCGCCGATGCCCTTGATCGAAAATTTCAGATCGGTCCCCGGCCCGGTGAGGTGGACCCGATCAGCCCGTTTCATCCGCTTTTCCAGAGGCAACATGGCCTGGGCCATCCTGGCGTAATCCATGGTGCACACGTCGAAGTAGAAATTCTCGAAGGCTTCCGTGCTCATGTTGGCGGCCTGGGCCATCGACGGCGTGGGCCAGCGGAGGACGCACCATTTGGTCTTGTTCACCCGGTAATCCAGCACCGGCCGGATGGTCTTGGTGTACAGTTGCAGCGCGTCCGTCGGCACGTCGCTGGTCTCGGCGCTGTTCAAGGCCCCGCGGATCGCGATGTAGGCGTCCATGCGCTTCATGCGCGCCAGTTCAATATCGTGGACGAGCTTTGCGTGCGCGGGAGTGGTGGCGAACTGGGCTTCGCGGACCAGTCGCAAATGACGCGTCTCCACAATCGGCACGGCGCCGACCGCCCGCGTTGCCCGGACCAGCGCGATGCCGATGTCGTCCGGGACGTCGACCAGGTCGAGCAGGATGGTCTCGCCTTTCTGAAGGCTGCAAGAGTATTCCACCAGCAGGCGGGCCAGCTTAACGAAACGGGGATCCATGTGTATTAGACCGCGAAAGTGGCACGCTTTGGGCGGATGCACAGAAGAAGGTGAACGGAACGCCGTCTGGACGGGGACGCTATCATGGTGCCGCCAGCGCCGGGATTTTACCGGGGATTTTTTGAGGAGAGGACTTCGCGCGGCAACGACACTCCCAAAGAATTTTGACCGCGGATGGCGCGGATGGAATCGAAAAGTGGGGTTCCAAATCTGCGTTATCCGCGCCATCCGCGGTTCATTTTCTGAAAGTGTCGCTGCCGTGTTGGGTCGAATTCCGCTGGCGTTGCCGGCGGCGGTGTGGGAATTATCGCGCCAGAATCTCCGCTGTGACTTCCGCGCCTCGTCGGGAAACCGGACGGAATTCGCCAATCATGAGATCTTCCGCCCTGAAACGTCAGCGTCCTGCGTCGCCAACGCCGACCGCAACGGCCCGCGACCGCTATGTCGAGCTCGACGTGGACGTCGATGCCGCACTTCGGTCGCTGGCCAAGATATCCCTCTCGGTGCATTGCTGGCAGGGCGATGACGTCCAGGGATTCGAGCAGACCGGAGCGTCGATCGGTGGCGGTCTGGCGGTGACCGGCAATTATCCGGGCCGGGCGCGGACGCCGGAGGAATTGCGGGAGGATTTGTCCCGGACTTTTGCTCTCGTGCCCGGACGGCACCGGTTGAATCTGCATGCCAGTTACGGAGAGTTTGGTGGTCGACGTGTCGATCGAGATGAGATCACGTCGGAGCACTTTCTTGGTTGGTTGGACTGGGCGGAGCAAATGGGTTTGGGTTTGGATTTCAATCCAACCTGTTTTGCCCATCCCCAGGCGGCTTCCGGAATGACCCTCGCGCACTCATCGCCAGCGATCCGATCTTTTTGGATCGAGCATTGTCGGCGGGCACGGGCGATCGGCGCCGGATTTGGTCGCCGCCTGGGCACGCCCTGCATCACCAATCTCTGGGTTCCCGACGGGTCCAAGGATGTCCCGGCCGATCGGCGTGGTCCGCGGGAGCGGCTGCTGGAGTCGTTGGATGCCGTGTTCGCCCGAAAGCTGCCGGCCGCGCACAATCTGGATGCGGTGGAATCCAAGCTGTTCGGCCTCGGCGCGGAAAGTTACACCGCCGGTTCGCATGAGTTTTATCTGGGTTACGCGATCACTCGGCAGAAGTGGCTCTGCCTGGATGCGGGACATTTTCACCCGACGGAATCAATCGCCGACAAACTTTCGGCCGTGCTGCCGTACGTCCCCGGGGTTTTGTTGCATGTGAGTCGCGGCGTGCGCTGGGACAGTGATCACGTGGTGACCCAGACGGACGAACTGCTCGCCATCGCCCGTGAAGTGATCGCCAACAATGACGCCGGTCGCCTCCGCGTGGGTTTGGATTATTTCGATGCCAGCATCAACCGCGTCGCCGCGTGGGTGATTGGTGCGCGGGCGTTGCAGAAGGCTCTGCTGATAGCCTTGTTGGAACCGCCGGCGATCCGGGCGGCGGAAATTGAAGGAGATTTCACTGCGCGCCTCGCCTGGCAGGAGGAGGCCAAAGCGCTGCCGGTGGGTGATATCTGGGATGAATTCTGCGAGACCCAGAATGTCCCGCCGCGGGGGAATTGGCTGGCCGAGGTTCAGGCCTATGAGACGAAGGTTCAACGCCGACGCCAAGGTGATGCTTCGCTCTAGCTTGTCGGAAGTTTTCGTAAGATCACCGCTACCGTGAGTCTTTCCCTGCTCTCCGTGTGAGGCCCTGGCTGGAACTTGCTGGAATCACGAAATCGTTCGGCGCCGTCCAGGCGTTGCGCGGCGTTTCGTTTGATCTTTATCCGGGCGAGGTGCACGCGTTGCTTGGGGAGAATGGCGCGGGGAAATCGACATTGATCAAAATCGTCACCGGTGCGCTCCAGCCGGACGGGGGAACGATCGCCCTCGGAGGTCAATCGGTGATGCCCTTGAATCCGAGCCGGGCGCATGCGTCGGGTGTCGCCTGCATTTATCAACAACCGGCGTTGTTCCCGGATTTGAGCGTCGCCGAGAATCTGGCGCTCCGCTGGGAACCGGTGGCGCCGTTCCGGCGGATCGACTGGCGGGCCCGCCGGGAGCGGGCGCAGGCATTGCTGCGACGCGTCGGGACGGAGCTGGATCCGGACACGGAGGTGCGCGCGCTCTCCATGCCGGAGCAGCAGTTGGTCGAGATCGCGGCGGCCGTGGGTGCGGGCGCCCGCGTGGTCATCATGGACGAACCCACTGCCTCACTGACGCGCCGGGAGCAGGAACGGCTTTTCGCCGTCGTGCGCGAACTGCGCGCGGGCGGTACGGGCATCATTTACATTTCCCATCGTCTCGAAGAGATTTTCGCGCTCGCGGACCGCGTGACGGTTTTGCGCGACGGCGCCAGCGTGGGAACGCGACAGGTTCGCCCAATTTCGCCGCGGAGTTCCGGAGAAACTCCGGCCGCCGATGAATCCGGAGAATTCCTGAGTGAGACAACCCTCATACAAATGATGGTGGGCCGTGAAGTCCGCCTGGAGCGATGCGCACGCCAGAGAATCCCCGGAGAACCGGTGCTGTCGGTGCGTCGGCTCCATTGCCGGCGCAGCGGCATTCACACGATCGATTTTGAAGTGCGCTCGGGCGAAATCCTCGGGTTCGCCGGCCTCGTCGGTGCCGGCCGCACCGAACTGGCGCGCACGTTGTTCGGGATCACTCCGGCCGATCACGGTGAGATTTTGCTGCGCGGGGAAAAGGTGTCCGTGACGTCGCCCGCGGCGGCGGTGGCGTTGGGGTTGGCCTACGTGCCGGAGGACCGTCGGCGGCATGGCGTGATCCAGGAAATGTCGGTGGCCGCCAACATTTCACTCGCGCTGCATCGGCGGCTGTTTCCCGGAACCTGGTTGCGCCGGGGTGCGGAGCGGCGACTGGCGGAGCGGATGGTCGCTCAGTTCGCCATCAAGGTGACGGGTGTGGACACGCCGGTCAGTTCACTGAGTGGCGGCAATCAGCAAAAGGTGGCGCTGGCGCGCTGGCTGGCGACGGAGCCATCGGTCTTGATCCTCGATGAGCCGACGCAGGGCGTGGATGTGGGGGCGAAGGCGGAAATCCACCGGTGGATCCGCGATCAGGCCGATGCCGGTCTGGCGGTGATCCTGATCTCCAGCGATCTGCCGGAAGTCCTGGCATTGAGTGATCGACTGCTCGTGATGCGGGGCGGCACCGTGGTGGCGGAATTTCCCGGGGGCGCGGAAGGCGCCGAGGTGATGGCGGCGGCGTTGGGGCAGGGGAACGGTTCGGTGGCGCCCGCAACCTCCGAGCTGGGAAGGGAGGCGATGGACGCATGATTCGCTTTTGGTCTCGTGAATGGACCGTGGCGGCGATCCTGAGCCTGCTGCTGGGATTGCTGGCTGTGTTGGCCCCAAACTTTTTTGACGGCCAACCGCTGCTATCCCGGCTGACAACCGCGGCACCGCGTTTGCTGGTGGCCGGTGGCATGGCGCTGGTGATGTTGACGCGGCAGATCGACATCTCCGTCGGATCAGTGTTTGCCGTTTGCAGTGTGGTGGCGGGGTTGCTGCTGGAGCGCGCTTGGCCGTTGGCGACGGTGGTGCCAATGGCAGTGCTGCTGGGGGCCCTCGCGGGTGCGTTGAACGGTGGCTTGGTGGCGGGACTCGGGTTGCCCTCGATCGTGGTGACCCTCGCCACGCTGGTGACCTGGCGGGAGGCTTTGCGGTTGGCGCAACAAGGGGTCTTCGTGAACCTGCCCGACGCCGTTCAATGGTTCGGCTTATCGATGAATGCCGCGCAGGCCGTCATCTGTGGACTCGTATTGTCGCTCTGGTTGTGCCTGGCCACCGCTTTGCGAGGACTTTCTGCGGGAAGGTATTTGCTCGCGGTCGGTTCGGATTTCGAAGCGGCCCGCTTGGCGGGATTGCATCCCCGGTTCACGACTTTTGGCACGTTTGTCCTGCTCGGCGGACTGACGGGTTTGGCGGCCATACTGAATCTCGTGCAGGCGCCGCAGGTGGATCCGGGCACCGGGCGACAGTTGGAGTTGGAGGCGATCGCCGCGGCGGTGGTCGGTGGCGTGGCGATCTCGGGGGGGCGCGGAAATCTTTGGGGTGTGCTGGCCGGGTTTCTCCTGCTGACCTGCATTGGTCCGGCGATGACCTATCTCGGTGTGAAGCCCTATTGGGACAAGGCGATTCAGGGTGCGGTGATCCTGCTGGCGGCGATGACGGACGGTTGGCAACGCCGGGCGGCAGCGGTGCGTCCGGAGGGCGCAATCGGTTCAACAGATGGATCGAAGGTTAGATCCGGTGCGGCTCCTGCACCCGGGAGGACGCCATGAATGGACGTGCGCGTGGTGGCTTCCGGCCGGAATACGTCCTCCTGTTTGTGCTCGGGTTGGAGGTGGCGCTGTTTCAATTGTTCGGACGGAATTTTGGGACCGCCGACAATATTGAAAACATCGTTCGCCATTCGGTGGAACTGGGATTGCTCGCCCTGGCGCTGGTGCCCGTGATCCTGACCGGCGGGATCGATCTGTCGGTGGGTTCCGTGCTGGGGCTCGGCGCCGTGGTGTTCGGAGCGCTTTGGCGTGATGCGGGCTGGCCATGGCCGGTGGCGGCGCTGGCGACGCTATTGCTGGGAGCCGGCGCCGGTGGATTCAATGCGGTGCTCATCACCTCCCTGCGCCTGCCGCCGCTCATCGTGACGCTGGGGACGTATTCCCTCTTTCGCGGTTTGGCGGAGGCGCTGACGCGGGGCACGGATGCCTTCACCCATTTCCCGGAGAGTTTCCTGCAGCTGGGCCAGGGACGTCTTCTGAGCCTCCCGACGCAGGCTTGGGTCTGTCTGGTGGCGATCGTGGGCGTCGGGTTGCTGGTGCATCAAACCCACTTGGGACGATCGTTCCGTTCCCTTGGCTATTCGCCCGAGGGTTCGCGCTACGCCGGGTTGCCCGTCGAGCGGCGCCTGGGGCTTGTGTACGTTTTGAGCGGCACGCTTTCGGCGGTGGCGGCACTGACCTACACGGCGCGATTGGGCACGGCCAAGGCCGACGCGGGAATGGGGTACGAACTGGCAGCGATCACCGCGGTGGTTCTGGGCGGGGCGAGCATTTTTGGTGGCAGTGGTTCGGTGGGTGGCACGCTCGCGGGTGTGGCGACGCTCGCTGTGTTGAACAACGGTCTCAGCCGGGTGCCCTGGACCATGAGCCACGGCGCGGAACTTTCCGGTCTGCTCACCGGCGTTCTCTTGCTGGTGGCGTTGGCGGGGAGGCGCGGGCTGGCCGGTTGGCAGGCGCGACGGGGACGGCCGGAACGATGACCAGGGACGCTCCTGCGGTGTGCGGTTGTCTCGGCGATTTGATTCCCACTGGCACGCGCTGGTTTCCTGCGCTCCACTTGTCGAATGATCTCCCTATGGCATCGCCTGGCGCAGCGTGGCGCCCGACTCCTGTACGTTTCCTCGGTCCTATTGCTGCTCCAGGTGTTGGTGGGTTGTAGCAAGTCCGATTCCCCCCGGACTACGCCCGCCGCCGGAAGGCGCGTGACCGTGGCGCTGATGCCCAAGTCGAAGGGCAATGCTTACTTCGTTTCCTGCAAACAGGGTGCCGAAATGGCGGCCAAGGAGTTGGGAGTCGAATTGATCTTCGACGGCCCGGTCAATCCCGATCCGGCCAAACAAAACGAGATCGTCGAGAACTGGATCACGCTGGGTGTCGATGTCATTGCGGTCGCCTGTGAGAATCGTGACGGCATCTCCACCGCCTTGCGCAAGGCCCAGACCCAGGGCATCAAAGTCCTGACCTTCGATTCCGATGCCGCCCCCGACGCCCGGTCGTTTTTTGTCAATCAGGCGACGCCGGAGGGCATCGGCCAGGCCTTGATGGATGAGGCCGCCCGACAGATCGGTCCCACCGGTGAGTTCGCCATCATCACCGCGTCGTTGACGGCGGCCAACATGAACGAGTGGCAAAAACACATTGAGGCCCGGCGGTCCGGTAATTATCCCGGACTGAAGATGGTGGCGTTGCGGCCGTGTGATGATCTCAAGGACAAGGCGCAAAGCGAAGCCACGACGTTGTTGAGCGCCTATCCGAATCTGAAATTGATCCTGGCGATCTGCTCGCCGGCGGTGCCGGGTGCGGCGGAAGCCGTCAAACAGGCCGGCAAGGCCGGTCAGGTCAAAGTGATTGGGCTCGGCCTGCCGAGTGAGAACCGGCGCTACCTGAAGGAAGGTGTCACCCAGGGTGTGATTCTCTGGAAGACGGTGGACCTGGGCTATCTGACCCTGCACGCCGCCAAGAGCCTGGCCGACGGAAAACTCAAGCCGGGCGCCACCGAATACGAAGCCGGAAAACTCGGCCGGATTGAAATCCGCGGCGACAATCTCCTGCTGGGAAAACCGTTCCTGTTTACCAAGGAAAACGTGGACCAGTTTGACTTTTGACGGGTCCTGGGTGCAGCGCCACGAGGGGAACTCAGCGGTCGGCGGGATGGCCCGCACTCTTATTCGACCGGCAGGACGCGGTAGGCGCCGGATTTCTTCTCGTCCACAAACAGCCGCATCAGTCCGCGGCGCTGGCCTTCCAGCAACAAATCGTTGAACGACTTGAAGCCGTGAGCGCGTTCGTTGAAGCCGGGATGCCGGCGTTTCAGCGCCTGCTTCACCATGGAGCCCCAGATGTGCTCATCGTCGGCGCGCTCTTCCGCCAGGGCATCGATGGTTTCGCTGACGAGTTCGAGCGCCTTGTCCAGCGAGGCCACGCCCGGTGAGCTGGGATCCAATTCCGGGGGGGCGCCGGGAGCCGGAGCCGAAGTTCCCGGGCGCACTGTCGTGGAGGCAGGTGCGGCCGACGCGGGTCGCGCAGCGGATTGCTGGCGCGCCTTCGACGGCTCGCGCCGCACGAGATCGTCGTAGTACAGGAATTCGTCGCAGTTGTTGAGAAAAAGATCGGAAGTCGAATTTTTGACGCCCACGCCGATCACCGTCTTGTCATTCTCCCGCAATTTGCTGACCAGGGGTGAAAAATCCGAATCCCCGCTGATGATCACAAAGGTGTCGACATGGCCCTTGGTGTAGCAGAGGTCGAGGGCGTCCACGACCATGCGGATGTCCGCCGAATTCTTTCCGGAGAGGCGCAGGTGGGGAATTTCGATCATTTCAAAAGCGGCTTCGTGCAGATCGCGCTTGAACTCCTTGTAGCGGTCAAAATCGCAATAGGCCTTTTTGACGACGATGTGACCTTTGAGCAGGAGGCGCTCGAGCAGCTTCTGGATATCAAATCGAGGAAACCGGGCATCCCGAGCCCCGAGGGCAATGTTTTCAAGGTCCAGGAAAACGGCCATCGTGGTGTCGGACTTTTTATCGTTCATGGGCAGAGGCTAGACCATGAACAGGGGAATGAAAGGCCGCCGTCCGGCTCGCGCCGGCGGCTTTCCCGGGACACCTGAAATCCACCACCGCCGGGAGTTTTCGGACCGCGCGCGACTAGCGCAGGGCGGCGGTCAACTCCCGCAATTCAGCATCGATTTCAAGCGCACTGGCGTCGGGGCTGAGAGTCTCCGCCACGCACCCCCGCAGGCGCGTGCGAAAGCGCTCCCGCAGGCGCGTGGTGGCCGTACGCACGGCCCCGCTGGTCAGTCCGAGACGGGCGGCAATGGTGTCGGAGGTCTCCGATTCACCGGCGCCCCAAATGGAGCCCTTGAGCGCGTCATAGAGTCGCTCCTGGCCCAGCTTTTGATAGTCCTGACGCGTCCGCTGGAGCGCAAGCTCGAGCAGCGCCGCGGCCCAGCGGCGGACGAAAAGCGTCTCCGGTGTTTCGTGTTCGACCGGAACGACCGCCAGTTGGGCCTCCTCCTCGTTGAGGGCGCCGGTGTTGAGGATCAGCAGTTCCCGTCCGCCACCGCGCTTTTTGGCCGATTGCAACCGGTGCTGGTCGAGGGCGAAGCGACGCAGGGAAGTCAGCAGGAACGTGCGAAACCGGCCGCGGAGCGGGTCCGCCAGTCCAATCGCTCCCCGTTCAAGCATTTGCTCGAAGAAGCCCTGGGTGAGGTCCGCCGCCTGGTCGGGGGAACGTCCGTCGCGCCGGAGAAACGAATACAAAGGCGGCCAGTAGGTCCGGCAGAGTTCCTCGAGGGCATCGGCATGGTTGGTGGCGGTCTCTTTTCCGGCGGCAATCACCACGCTCCAATGCGTGGTCAGAAACGGTGCGTGTTCCTCCGAGGGCATGGGAGAGCATTGACCATCGTCCGGGTAAAGAAAAGAGAGGGTTGCGTGGATAAAAAGGTCCATTTCGATTCCAGGGTCCCGGCGCTTTGTTCCGCGCGGCCCCAGCGTCTCGCACCCCTCGAAAACGAAAAAAGCCGCATCGGAATTCGATGCGGCGGGCGGGGCACCCGGCGAAAGGTGCTCCGGTGGTAAAAACCAGACTCAGCGCTTGCTGAATTGGAAGCGTTTGCGCGCGCCGGGTTGACCGTACTTCTTACGTTCGCGCATACGGCTGTCGCGGGTCAGCAAGCCGTCTGCCTTCAAGAGCGGACGGTAGTTCGGATCGGCCTCAAGCAAGGCCCGGGCGATCCCGTGGCGGACGGCACCGGCCTGGCCGCTGGGGCCGCCACCGGACACGTTGGCCGCCACGTCAAACTTGCCCGTGGTGGCCGTGACCACAAAAGGCTGCAGCACCGTGCCGCGGTGTTGTTCGACCGTGAAGTAATTCTCAAAGGTGCGTCCATTCACCGTGATTTTGCCGGTGCCGACGGTGAGATGGATGCGGGCAGTCGCCGTTTTACGGCGGCCGGTTCCTAATTTTGCAGAGGAAGACATGGGTGTGTTCCGATATAAAAACAGTGAGGCGTAAAAAACTCAGCCGGCGTAGGCCAACGTCGTGGGTTGCTGGGAGCTGTGCGGATGTTCCTTGCCGCTGTAGACCTTCAATTTGGTCAGCAGTCGATCACCCAGCCGATTCTTGGGCAGCATGCCCTTCACCGCGTGAAGGATGAGCCGCTCCGGATGCGTGGCCCGGATTTCTCCGGCGGTGCGACGGTGTTCGCCGCCCTTCCAGCCGGAGTAGCTCATGTACACTTTGGCAGCGTTTTTCTTGCCGGTCAGGATCACCTGCTCGGCATTGACCACCACGACGAAATCGCCGGCGTCCAGATGCGGTGCAAATATGGGCTTGTCCTTGCCCCGCAACGCATCGGCCACTTGCACGGCCAGGCGTCCCAGCACGGCACCTTGCGCGTCAATCACCCGCCAACCCCGGCGCTGTACGTCCACTTTAGGAAGAAATGTCTTCATCGAATAACCCAAAAAAAGGAGCGAGAGATTGGACAGGTGCACGGGGGGCGTCAAACAGTTGTTCGTCCTTTTTATCCGCCGAGTTTTTTGGCGGGCTTCGGCCACGGGAGGACTTGAGCTCCGGGTGAGAAGCTATTGACATGGTGAAATAGCCCGAAATCAACCAAAAAAGCGCACAAAAAAAGGTCCAGTCGCCCGGTTGATGCCGGGAAAATGTCGGTCCGGCCAGATCCGCAACCGACGCGATCTCCCGGCCGTGCTCCGAACGCTGCCGTCGACTTTGGGGGCCGGTCCGCCGGGGAGAGCCGGCTTTTGCCGGCTTGGCGGGTCCCGGTGGCCCGCCAAGCCGACGAACCCCTCAGCGCAGGCGAAGCGCGATCTGTTTGTCCAGTTCGGCGGCGAGATTGATATCACCGCGCGAACCGTTCCGGCGCGCCTGCACAAAGACGCGGGAAACACGGGGCTCCACTTCATCGACCCGCACCCACACCGTCCGGTTGTTGACCTTGGCTTCCAAAATGCGTGCGGGATCGTTTTGCTTCGTGATGGCCCCGTTGAAGGCCAGCGTCGCGCGCGCCGATTCATAGACCTGATCCACCGGCCGCTCGTAACGGCTTTCGATCGTATCCTTGACGCCCGGCAGGCCGGCACGGCGGCGGCCTTCCTGTGTCTTATAACACCCGGTGGCCGCGGCGGTGGTGGCAGCAATCAAGAGAACGGAGACAAGCTTCTTCATCCGACACAGAATGCCACGATGGGGATCCCCTTGGTCAAGCCCGGGCTGCAAGTTGCCTGGAAGATTATCGACCGGTGGAATCCGGCCTCCTCCCCTGGCCGACGTCGCCGCGGGAGGGAAGGTCGGGAAAAGGTTTTCGACCAAACTGAGCCGATGACGGCATGCGTTTTTGAAAGACGAGCGTAAAATTGTAGGGATGTTCCTTGGCGAACCGCCGATTCTTGGGGGCGAACTGCCGCCTTAAATTCCGTAATTGCCTGTGATTACGCAGTTTATTTGTTGCTCGAATCCCTAGGAATTGATTGTCACAATCCGGTGTCGCAATTATTGACTTGGAGGGTGAGATGAATAGGGTGTCTCAGGTCCGGGCTGTGGTACGTTTCTTCAGCGGAGTTCTCCACTCCCACCTCCTTGGCGTCTGCGGCCCGGGCCTTATTTACGCAGAAGCCTCGGCGGTGATATGACGCGTGTCGGAGCGTTTCGAAACGCGCCGGACCTTGGCGATTGAATTTCATGCAACATCACCGTGCGCGGCGACGACCCGTGCTCCATTCTCGGCCGGAGCGATGAATTCGGGCGTGGAAAAAGGATTGCGAACGTCCGGAATCGGCATTGCTGCCAATGTCCTGCTGGCGGTCATCAAGGTCACTGCGGGATTGGTCGGCAATTCCAATGCCCTGGTGGCGGACGGCATCGAGTCCACCGCCGATGTGGTCAGCTCCATCATTGTTTGGAGCGGTTTGCGGATTTCCGCCCGCCCCCCGGACGACGATCACCCGTACGGCCACGGCAAGGCGGAATCGATCGCCGGGGTGCTGGTGGCGGCGGCCATTTGCCTGGCGGCCCTGATCATCGGTGCTCGGTGTATCCATGAGATCCGGACGCCGCATTTGCTCCCCGCTCCGTTCACGCTGGCTGTCCTCCTGGTGGTCATCGTGGTGAAGGAGATTCTCTATCGACAGGTCATCAAGGTCGGCCGCGACTTGAACAGCACCGCGGTCCGGGCCGACGCCTGGCACCATCGCGTGGACGCGGCGACCTCCATCGCGGCGTTTGTTGGGATCGTCGTTGCGTTGGCCGGCGGTCCGGGTTGGGAGAGTGCCGATGACTGGGCGGCCTTCCTGGCGTGCGGCGTGATCGCGTGGAACGGGCTTCAATTGCTGAAGCCGGCGGTGCACGAGTTGATGGATGGCGGGGCCAATGACGATTTTATACAGACGGTCCGCCAGACGGCCCAGCGGGTGCCAGGAGTGCACGGCGTGGGAAAATGTCGGGTGCGCAAAAGTGGACTGGGCTGGATCGTCGATATTCACATCAAGGTCAGCGGCGATCTGCGAGTGACGGAAGGTCATGCCCTGGCGCATGCCGTCGAAGATCGGTTACGGTCCCTGCCGGAACGAATCGTTGACGTCACCGTCCATGTGGAACCGGCCCAGACCGGGACACCCAGGGCGCCTGAAGTTCCTGTCGGAACGAATCCGTAGCCGGCTCGCTCATCGATCAGTCAGATTGCGCTGCGGACGACGCGCCGGCTAAACGAGCAATTGCGGAATGACCCGGGCGAGTCCGGCGACGCCCGTCAGGCGTTCCTTGCGGGCGTCGACTTCGTAGTTGAGCGACTCGTGCGGCAAGCCCAACGCCTGAAGAATCGTCGCATGTAGATCCCGCATGGGCGTCGGGTTTTCCGTGGCCAGGAGGCCGATCTCATCCGTCGCCCCAAACCGCAGTCCCGCCCGAAAACCACCGCCGGCCAGCCAGACGGTGAATCCCGCCGCATTGTGCTGGCGCCCCAGATCGCCCTGCATCATCGGCGTGCGGCCGAATTCGCTGGCGCAGATCACCAGCGTTTCGTCGAGCATTCCCCGCTGTGCGAGATCGCCCAGCAGGGCGGCGATCGGCTGATCCACCCAGCGTGCGCGGGGCACATGGTTGTCGACCAGTTTTGCGTGGGCGTCCCAGCCGTCCTTGTCCGGCATGTCGTAGACCTGCACGAAGCGCACACCGCGCTCGACCAGCCGGCGCGCGAGCAGGCACTTGCGCGCGAAACTCCGGGTTCGTCCATCGCCGTGTTCCCAGCCGTAGTCGCGCCGGACCCGCGCCGATTCCTGTTCGAGATCCCCGACTTCCAGGGCCGCCGATTGCATCCGGTAGGACAATTCGTAGGTGGCCATGCGGGCGTCCAACTCGTCGAAGCCCGGCCGTGCGTCGCGATGGTGCTGGTTGAGATGGCGGATCAGATCCAGGGAATCCCGCTGTCCGGGAGCGAACTCGCGATCGGGAATCAAATTAAGCACCGGCGTTCCCGTCGTCCGGAGGCGCGTCGGCTGAAACGCTGCCGGCAGAAAGCCATTCGAATAATTCGCGGCGCCACCCAATGGACCCGCATCGAAGAGCATCACGTAGCCGGGCAGGTTCGCGTTCACGGAGCCCAGTCCATACGTCACCCAGGAACCCAGGCTGGCCTTTCCCGGCCGCACATCGCCGGTATGAAATTGATAACTCGCCGGGGCGTGATTGTTGGAATCGGCCTGCAGCGAATGGATAAAACACAACCGATCCAAATGCCGCGCCAGCTGCGGGAACAATTCACTCACCCACATTCCGGAGGAGCCTTGCTGTGACCACCGGAACGGACTGGCCATCAACTCATCCTTGCAACCGTGAAAGACATTCGCAAAACGGGAGGCCTCCACGGCGCGCCGGATGGATTCGGGCACCTTCTGGCCGTTCAGTCGTTGCAGGACGGGTTTGTAGTCGAAGGTGTCCACCGGTGATGGACCGCCCACGAGGTACAGAAAAATCACCGACTTCGCGCGGGCCGCCAGGGGCGGAATATGGGCTTGAAATGGATTAAGTGGATCCCGCAGTCCGTCGTCGGCACGGGTCGCCCCGGACGCCCACTGCCCGAGGGCGTGCAGTGCGACGGCGCCAAAGCCAGCACCCATCCGGC
>JAYTHD010000137.1:0-8503 GCA_043732975.1 Verrucomicrobiota bacterium | reverse complement strand
CTTTAAGGAATTCCGAAAACCGTGCTTCACTGGATTTCACCGCTGATCGCCGCCCTGCTTTTCGCGCCGCTGGCCTTCGGTCTGGCCAGCACCCTGCTTCCCGCCTTCGGCTGCTTCCCGCCGTTGGGGGAATACGGATTCCACCTGTCGGCTTGGCGACGGCTTTTCGAATTGCCCGGCATCTGGACTTCGATCCGCCTGTCGCTGGTCACGGGACTGGGCACCACGGCGATCTCCCTCGGCGTGGTCGCGGCCTTCTGCGCCGCGTGGCAGGGAACTCCCTCGTTTCGCGCGGGCGAACGGATGCTGGCCCCGCTGCTGGCGGTCCCGCACGCCGGACTGGCCTTCGGTCTCGCCTTTTTGCTGGTGCCCAGCGGATGGTTCCTGCGGCTGCTTTCGCCCTGGGCCACGGGATTCACCACGCCACCCGACTGGTTGATCGTGCACGATCCCCACGGGTTCACCCTCCTCTTCGGGCTCATTGTCAAAGAGGTGCCTTATTTGCTGATCATGACGCTGACGGCTCTGGGGCCCGCCGACGCGGAACGTTCGAGAAGAGTGGCCGAAGGGTTCGGCTACCGGCGGATGAACGGTTGGTTCAAGGTGGTTTTCCCCCGCGTTTATCCGCAGCTTCGTCTTCCCGTTTATGCCGTGCTCGCCTACGGCATCTCGGTCGTGGACGTCGCGATCATCCTCGGACCGACCACTCCATCGCCCCTGGCGCCGCGGTTGCTCGCGCTCTTCAATGATCCCGACCTCGAACTCCGCTTCGTCGCCTCCGCCGGCGCACTGCTCCAATGCGGCCTCGTGGCCGCCGGCGTCGCCTCGGCGTGGGTCGTGGAAAAACTCCTCAGCCGACTGGGGACCTACTGGATCACTTCCGGGCAGCGCGGTCGAACTGATCGAATGCCGCGTCTTTTCGCCGGTGGCGCGCTCTTTGCAATCATTGGAATCCTCATCGCCGCTGCGGGCAGCATCGCCGTTTGGTCCATCGCCGCGGTCTGGCGTTTTCCCCAGGCACTCCCCACAGTCTTCACCCACTCGAATTGGACGGAGAGCTGGCCGGAACTTCGCGGGACCCTCACCAACACACTCACCTTGGCAGCGGGCACCGTTGCGCTCGGCCTGTTGCTGGCCATCGGTGTCCTCGAGAATGAAGCCCGCACCGGACGCCGTTCCTTGGTCAGTGCCGCCGGCTTCCTCTATTCACCGCTCATCATTCCGCAGATGTCCTTTCTGTTTGGAGCGCAGATGCTGCTGGTGCTGGCCCACCTGGATGGCCACTGGCTGGCGCTCCTGTGGGTTCACCTGGTCTTTGTTTTTCCGTACTTGTTCCTGTCGCTCTCCGACAGCTTTCACGCCTGGGACGAACGCTACGCCCGCACGGCGCTGTGCCTGGGCGCCTCGCCGGTGCGCGTCTTTTTCTACATCAAATTCCCCATGCTCCTGCGGCCCATCGCCGTCGCCGCCGCGGTGGGCTTCTCCGTGAGCATCGCCCTCTACCTGCCCACCGTGATCGCCGGGGCCGGTCGTCATCCCACGCTGACGACCGAGGTGGTCGCCCTCGCCGCCAGTGGCGACAGCCGCCGAATCAGCGTCTACGCCGGCTGGCAAATGCTCCTGCCGCTGATCGGATATGCGTTGGCCATCGGCGGACCCGCCTGGCTCTACCGCCGTCGTCAGGGCATGCAAGTCACCTCATGAACCCTCCCGGTCTGCAACTCCAGGCGGTCACCCTGCGGCTCGGGGAACGCGTGCTGATACAGACGCTCAATGTCCACGTCCGCCCCGGCGAAGTGACGACGCTCATGGGCGAAAACGGTTGCGGAAAATCAACGCTGCTGGCCTGGATGTGCGGCACGCTGCCCCGGGCCTTTTCGGGATCGGGCGCGGTGTGGATCGACGGCGACGACCTCACCCACACGCCGCCCGAGGCGCGCCGGCTCGGCATCCTGTTTCAGGACGATCTGCTCTTTCCGCATTTGTCCGTGGGACAGAATCTGGCCTTTGCCCTGGCAGCCCGCATTCGGACACGGACTGAACGGCGGGAACGCATCGAGCAATCCCTGCGTGACGCCGATCTCGCCGGCATGGCGGATCGGGACCCGGCGACGCTGTCCGGCGGCCAGCGCGCGCGGGTGGCGCTCCTCCGCGTGTTGCTCTCGGAACCGCGCGCCTTGTTGCTGGACGAGCCCTTCTCCAAGCTGGATCGCACCACCCGGCAGCGATTCCGCGAATTTGTCTTCGCGCATCTGCGCGGGCGCCAACTGCCCACGCTGATGGTCACTCACGACCCCGAGGATGCCGCCGCCAGTGGAGGACGGACCCTTCACCTGTGAAGCCTCGCGGCTACGTCCAGCGAAACCCGCCGGAAAACGTCAGGCAACGATCCCCTTCACCACTTGTCCGTGCACATCGGTGAGCCGGTAGCGGCGACCCTGAAATTTATAGGTCAGACGCTCGTGATCGATTCCGAGCAGGTGCATCAGGGTGGCCTGGAAATCGTGGATATGGACGCCGTCCTTGATCGTGTTGTAGCCAAATTCATCCGTCTCGCCATGGACGGATCCTGCCTTGATCCCGCCGCCGGCGAACCAGGCAGTGAAGCAACGCGGGTGATGATCGCGGCCAAAATCCTTGCTGATCTTGCCCTGGCAATAGGACGTGCGACCAAATTCCCCGCCCCAGACCACCAGCGTATCTTCGAGCAATCCGCGTTGCTTAAGGTCCTTGACGAGGGCGGCCGCCGGTTGATCGGTTTCGCGGCACAGGTTCGGCAAGGCACCCGGCAGGCCGCCGTGATGGTCCCAGTCCTGATGATAGAGTTGGATGAACCGCACGCCCCGTTCCGCCAACCGACGCGCCTGCAGGCAGTTCGCCGCGAAGGATCCCGGCGTCTTCACGTCCGGGCCGTAGCTTTCCAAAACGTGCGCCGGTTCGTGACTCAGATCGGTCACTTCCGGAATGCTGGTCTGCATGCGGAAGGCCATTTCGTAATGATCGATGCGATTCTGAATTTCCGCATCCGGGGTGCCCTCGAATTGATGCTCATGCAACTCCTTCAGGCGATCCAACATTTGCCGCCGGCTGTCCGCACTGACGCCGGTGGGATTGCCGAGGTACAGCACCGGATCCTTGGCGGCGCGGAACAACACGCCCTGATGTTTGGTCGGCAGGAAGCCACTGCCCCAGAGATGCGAACCCAGCGGCTGACCGCCCTTGCCTTTCGTGATCAACACGGTGAAGGACGGCAGGTTGGCATTCTCCGCGCCGAGACCATAACTCAGCCAGGAACCAAAGCTGGGCCGGCCGGCAATCTGTGAGCCGGTTTGGAAAAAAGTGACGCCCGGCCCGTGGTTGATGGACTCGGTGAACATCGAGCGCACCACGCAAAGGTCGTCCGCAATGCTCGCCGTGTGCGGCAGGTGTTCGCTGAACCAGCCACCGGCCCGGCCGTGCTGCGTGAACTTGAAGGGCGAGCCCACCATCGGAATGGAGGATTGGTTTCCCGACATCCCCGTCAACCGTTGACCGCCGCGCACGGAGTCGGGCAACTGCTCGCCGTTCCGCTGGATGAGCACCGGCTTGTAATCAAAAAGGTCCAGGTGCGACGGTCCGCCCGACATGAACAAATAAATAATCCGCTTTGCCTTCGCGAAGTGGTGCGGCGCACTGAGCACTCCGTGATCCCCCGCGACGAGGCCCGCGGGAGATTCCTGAGCGAGCAGTTCGTTCAACGCGAGGCCACCCAGACCCAGTCCGACGCGATTGAGAAAGGAACGGCGGTCTAATCGGAAAGGATATGCCTTCATGGGATTGAGTGGTCGATAGGGTTAGCGTTTAACGATGCACGCATCATGGTTCAGAAAAGCTTGGGCCAGCACCGTCGCCGCCGCGGCTTCGGGTCCGGGAACGGCGGTGTCTCTTTTGGCATTGCCGATTTTCAGCAACTCTTCCGCCTCCTTCGGCACCGCCTGGAAATGCGTCAATTGCTCCTGATAAAGCCGGGTGGCGATTTGAACTTCCCGGGTGTCGGGCGAACGGCTCAGGCAACGCATGAAACCGGATTCGATCATCCGGGCCACATCACCCTTCGCCTCGAGAAACAGTTTTTCACCCAGCACGCGGGCGGCTTCCACATATTGAATGCCGTTAAGCAGAATCAACGCCTGCAGCGGCGAATCCGTGCGCTCGCGTTTCGAAAGGCAGACAGAACGTTTCGGCGCATCGAAGGCCATCATGGCTGGCGGCGGACTGGTCCGCCGCCATTGCGTGTAAAGGCTACGACGATACACGCCGTCCCCGGCACCCGGCGTGACGGGCTTGAAGGCTTCCGTCATTTCATAGGGATTCACCGGCGCGCCACCGATCGTCTCGTTGAGCAGGCCGGCCGCGGCCAGCGCATTGTCGCGAACCATCTCGGCGGGCAGCCGATGCCGAGGTCCACGCGCGAGCCATTGGTTCTCCGGATCGTCCGCCATGGTCCTGGGATCCGCGAGGCTGCGTTGCCGGTAGACCCGACTGGTCACGATCTCCCGCACCAACGCCTTCACATCCCACCCGAGCTGAATGAACCGCCGGGCAACGTAATCGACGAGTTCCGGGTACAACGGCCGCTCGCCCTGACTGCCGAAATCCTCCGTCGTCTTCACCAGGCCGCGACCAAACAAATTGTACCAAAATCGGTTCACCGTGACACGGGCCATCAACGGGTGATTGGGCGCCGTGAGCCATTGCGCCAGGCCGAGCCGGTTGTTCGGCGCATTCGGCGGAAAGGGCGACAGCGCGGCCGGCGTGACCGGGCCCACTTCCTCCGTCCGTTTGTCATATTGCCCGCGACTCAGAATATATGCTTTTTTGGGCTGCGGCAGCTCCTGCATCACCATCAACTCCTCCTGGACATCCTGAAGGGCAAACAACTCCGCGCGCGCCTTCTGCAAGGCCAGCGCGGCCGGATCGTTCGCCTCCAGCCCGTTCGACACATCCCGGCCGAAGATGCGGAGATCATCCACCAAGCCGTTTTTGAAACCGCGATCCCGCATCCGCTCACCCAGACTGATGTTGTCGTGGCCGCCGCCGGTGAAGTTCTTGGTCAGCTTGTCCTTCACCACCTCCACGTCGGCCCGGTGGCCGTCGACAAAAATGTGCAATCCTTCGGCTCGACTGCTGCCGTCGTAGGTCACCGCCACTTCGATCCACTGGTTCAACGGAACTGTGGCCTTGGTGCGAATGCTGATGGCATTGCCCGGCCAGAAATGGATCAGCGACCACTTGAGCTTCCCTTCCTCGATCAACAATTCGTACCCGCGGCTGGCGGCATCAGTCCAGGCCTGTGATCGGTGAAACACCACGGCGCGGTCTTTGACATCGGGCGTCTGCACCCAGAGGGAAACGCTGAACGGCTCGTGGCGTTGGAAGTTTCCCAACGGCAGGTCCACCGGATCGTCGCCGGTGAATTGGATCGCCTGGCCCAACCGGCCGGGCACCAATTTATTTTCCCCGCGCAGGACGGCTGCCGTCTCCGGCGGCGCCTTTTCCTTTTCCTTCTTGTCCTTGGTTTCTTTGGCTTCCTTGGCGTCCTTTTCCACCGGCGGTGGCGCTGGATGCAGTGCGTCGGCCAGCTTGTTTTTCTCCAAGGTATCGAAGGTGAAGTGCGCCAGCTCACCCTGGCTCAGGTCCGGAACCACCAGGGGTTTGTTCACCAATTGGTTCTCCAATGCCGCCACCCGCGCCTGCAAGCCCGCCATCTGCTCCTTCACCGCCGGCGTCATCAACATCATCGCCGGCGTCGGTGGCGACTGGGTGAAATAGGAATACAGGCCCGCTTCATCAATGTTCTGAAACATCGAGAACAACCCGTAATACTCCTTTTGCAGAATTGGATCGTACTTGTGATCGTGACAGCGCGCACATTCGAAGGTCAGTCCAAGAAAGGCCGTCGCCACCGTCTGGACCCGGTCGGCCACATATTCAACGCGGTATTCCTCTTCCACGCTGCCGCCCTCCGATTCCTGCTGGTGCAACCGGTTGAACGCGGTGGCCAGGATTTGTTCATCGGTCGGTTTCGGCAATAAATCCCCCGCCAGTTGCCAGGTGACAAACTGGTCGTAGGGAAGGTTGTCATTGAACGCCTTCACTACCCAATCCCGCCAGCGCCAGACATCGCGCTCCCGGTCCACCTGAAAGCCGTAGCTGTCGGCATAACGTGCCACATCCAGCCAGTCGACCGCCATCCGCTCGCCATAACGCGGTGATGCCAGCAGGCGCGTGACCAGGCGTTGAACGCTGGCGTCGGCATCGGCGGCGTGGTCGGCCACAAACGCCGTGACTTCTGCGGGTGAGGGCGGCAGACCGGTGAGATCGAAGCTGAGACGGCGAATCAATGTCTCCGGTGTGGCCTCGGGTTGCAGTTTCAGACCGCGGGCCTCCAATCCGGCGACGACGATCGAATCGATGCTCTGTCCCTGGACCGCCTCCGGCCTGAGCGGAAGGAAGGACCAATGCCCCTCATATTCCGCGCCTTCCTGGATCCACTGCGTCAAGGTGCCCACCTCCGCCGCCGTGAGATCGTTGAGCTTCGACTTCGCCGGCGGCATGTGTTCCTTCGGATCGGCGCTCAGGATGTGCTGCAGGACCAGGCTTTTGGCGGCGTTACCCGGGACGATATGCCCTTCCTTGACGGCACTTTCCCGGACGTCGAGCCGCAGGTCGGCCTCTCGCTTCTTCGCGTCCGGTCCGTGGCAGAAGAAACATTTGTCCGAGAGGATCGGGCGGATGTCGCGGTTGAATTGAACCTTCGGCGATGCGGCCGAGATGCCGGCCGCCGGGGCCAGAATCGCCAGAAAACAAAAGAGTGAAGGTAAGCCGCGCACAGGGAATGAATCTACTTCACTGCGGACTGAATCGCAAAGCTCGCAAGGACGGTTTACAAAAAGAGAATCGCTCACCAAACTAGCGCCATGCCAACCCTCTCTCGGAGAAGCTTTCTGGTCACTGCCGGCGCCGCGCTGGGAGCGACGCAATTATCCACCCGCGCCGGCACCACGCTGCCGGTGGCCGAATTGGTTTCCCCCGCACCCGTCGTGGTTTCAACCTGGCCGTTTGGCAAGGCGTCCAACGACAAGGCGCTGCAGCTCCTTACTTCCGGCGCTTCCGGTCTGGATGCGGTGGAAAAGGGCATCAATGTGACGGAAGGCGATCCCACGAATCATTGGGTGGGACTTTCCGGCTATCCCAACGCGGAAGGTTTCACGCAGTTGGACGCCTGCATCATGAGCGGACCCGGCCATCAGGCGGGCAGCGTGGCCGCGCTTGAGGGTTTTCGTTATCCCATTTCCGTGGCACGGCGGGTCATGGAAACAACCAAGCACGTGATGCTGGTCGGCAATGGCGCGATGAGTTTCGCCGCCAAACATGGATTTGAGCGCGGACCCAAAGTCTCGCCGCAGATGCAGAAGGAATGGCGGGAGTGGAAAAAGGAAACGGAACGACCACAGAAATCCCATAAGCCGGGCCATGACACGATCGCCCTGGTCCTGCTGGCTCCGGATGGCAATCTGTATGGCGGCTGCTCCACCAGCGGGCTGAAATACAAGACCTATGGTCGTGTGGGAGATTCCCCCATCATCGGGAGCGGCCTGTACGTCGATAACGAAATCGGCGCCGCCGGCGCCACCGGAACCGGCGAAAACGTCATGCGCTACTGTGGATCGTTCATGGTGGTGGAATACATCCGACAGGGACTGCATCCGCAGGAGGCCTGCGTCGAGACCCTCAAGCGCATCGCCCGCATGGACCCCAAGGGATTCAAGCTCGACATCAATTTTCTCGCCGTGGACCGCCAGGGCCGCTTCGGAGCGGCGGGGCTTTCGCCGGACTACGAATACTCGGTGGCGTGCAAGAAGTTCAGCCAAGTCTTGCAGCCCGTTATCCTGCCGAGTTGAACGGAGGAGGCTGAATTCAGCGCCTCGTACCCTCGGCGACTACACCCGTAGCTCGCCGACGGCAGGAGGCGCCATCTCCTTTGGGGACGCAGCCTGGGAACACGGCACCATTTCACCGACTCCGTTCAACCCACTCCTTGGCTTACAATTCGCGTCCTGAATTCAGCGCCTCGTTCCCTCGGCGACTACTTGGTAGACCTCCGACGCCTCACCGGGCCACTGGCTCCGTGGCGTGTTCGTGGACCCACTGAATGTCCCGACTCACCGTGGCGATCAAAAATCGAGGCCTATTCTTGCGCTCTATGGGAAAAATCGTCGAAGCCTCCTGCCAGCGATGCATCTCGGTATGGCCGTCCGCAAAGCTCAGATTCGCCGCCCGGCCATGACGACTGGCGGGAAGGGACTCCCAGTCCCGATTGGAGGCTGGTGCCGTATCGACGCCGAACGATCGGTGTTACCGAACCTTTTGAATATATGAATGGCCCGACTGTGTTTCCCGGCCCCTGCGGCCGGCGCGGACAGGTCGGAATTCCCTTCACGGATCGGGTCCTTTGATGACT
>JAYTHD010000136.1:0-10757 GCA_043732975.1 Verrucomicrobiota bacterium | reverse complement strand
TTTTAGTAATGACTAAACCAGAATGACGAAATCACGTTCATCGTTGCTGGAAGAGATCGGAGACCACCAATGCCTCGACGATATCACGAAGGCGATAGTCCGTCGCCTGGCTCTGCGTGGCAAGGGTGGTCAGCGCGCGACGGTCGTCCATCGTCATCGCCCGGCGCAGGGCGTAAGTG
Organism: Verrucomicrobiota bacterium; assembly: GCA_043732975.1. GTDB lineage: Bacteria > Verrucomicrobiota > Verrucomicrobiia > Limisphaerales > UBA9464 > CANIZL01. The sequence continues at coordinate 10,578 of JAYTHD010000136.1, read as the reverse complement.
GCGAGCTTCTCGATGAAGGCGGCGGCGAATTTGTCCGTGTCCGCGACGAGCAACCGCCGCAGTGCGGCAGCGTCGACAAACGGCCGTCCGTCGGGCAGTACGCCGCTGGCATCGACTTTGGGATTACTCCCATCGCCATCCCGCACGACTTCTTCCGTGCGCCAGCGTCCGATGGCGTCGTAGTTGTCGAAGGCCACGCCGAGCGGATCAATCTTGCGATGACACGCCGCGCAATTGGGGTCGGTTTTGTGCGCTTCGAGCTTCCGGCGCAACGTGGCCTTGGGCTGGCCGGCGGGCGTCGGCTCGATGGGCTTTACATTGGCCGGCGGCGGTGGCGGCGGCTTGTTAAAGATGGATTCCAGAACCCACTTCCCGCGATGGACCGGTCGATGACGCTGGCCGTCCGAGGTCAGGCTGAGCACGCCGGCCTGCGTGAGCAATCCGCCGCGATGATTCTCCGCGCGCAAAGCGACGCGCTGGAACTCATCACCCTTCACGCCCGCGATGTCGTAGTGCTCGGCGAGGCGGGCGTTCAACACCGTCCAGTCCGAGTCGAGGAACTCGCGTATGCTGAGATTCTTCTCCAGCACTTCGCGGAAAAACTCCGTGCCCTCGGCGATCATGCTTTTCTCCAGATGCGCGTCGTAGTCGGGATAAAGTTTCTTGTCCGGCGGGAACCTGCCGACGTGTTTGAGTTGCAGCCACTGGAGTGGGAAACCGGTCGAGAATCGCACCCCCTTGGGATCACACAGCATCCGCGCGACTTCGCCGCGCAAGACCGACGGCTCGTGCAAACCATTCGTCCGGGCCAGATCAAGGAGGCGGTCGTCCGGCAGGGTGCTCCAGAGAAAGTAGGAGAGGCGCGCGGCGAGTTCCCAATCGTTGAGCCGCGTGTTCACCTGGTCCGCCGAGCCTTCCACAAGATAGAGAAAATCCTTGGCACACAAAATTGCCACCAGCGCGGTTTTCACTGCGGCTTCAATTTTCTCGCCACTCGTCAACTCCGACTCAACGAGTTTGACCAGCCGCCCAATTTCGTCCGCCCGCGCCGCACGACGAAAGGCGCGCCCGGCGAAGCCCGTCAATATCTCACGCGCCTGCGCCAGATCCTGAGTGCCGGTCGCGAAGAGCGGTGGCTGTTGCAGCCCGAGCCAAGTGGATGGCAACGGCCCTTCCACCGCCACAAAGTCCACGATGAGGAAGGGTCGGATGGGAACGCCATCCTCGTCCGTCAGCTTCCACTGCCAGGGTTGGCGTCCGGTGGCCGAGTCCGCAATCGTGGTGAAGAAGCGGCCCGCATCGTAGCGCCCGTGGCGCGGCAGATTCGACGGGCCGGGCGCCTCGCAGGTCAGGCGAAGGTCGTGACGTCCCGCAGGCACATGAAACGTGAAACCGAGGGTCGCCGGCAGATCCTCCGTCGTGACGACATCCTGCTCGAACAGCATGCGATCGAGATCCTTGGCATAGATCGAGAGGTGCGGCGCACGACCCCTGGGCGGCTTCATCCCACTCACTTTGATCCTCATTCGATAATCACCCGAGGCGGGAAAATCCGTACTGACATCCAGCCCGTCATGGGGCCAAAGCTCCACTCGGGCCTTCTGGGCGAGGCCCATTTTCTCGGCCTTTTCACGCTGCCCATGATAACGGAGTTCCCAAACATCCTTAAGCTGGGAAATCTTTCTCGGCGCGACTGCCGGCAGGGCTTCATTCAGCACCGCTTCCGCCGCGGCCAGATATTTCTCCACGTGCGCTGGAGACACCGACAGCACCGAACCGATCCGCTCGAACCCACGCCAGTTCGGATCCTCCGGCAGACCGGTTGGATCGGTGACATCGAAGTTCACCCCGAGCAGATCCCGAATCGTGTTTGCGTATTCCTCGCGTGTCAGCTTGTGGAACGTGACCCGCTCGCGCCTGGCGAGTCGGGCCGCCTCGCCGTCCTTGATCTGGCCCGCCATCCACTCGACCACACGCACCGCGTCCTCCGCCTTGGGCTTCGGCTCCTCCTCCGGCGGCATCTCGCCCGAACTGATGCGCTCCATCACATCCGCCCAGTGCGCGGCGGAAAGCGGCGCGGCGAAATCCCGCGGCAACGTATCGAGCCGCAGATTCCCCTTCTGCTTTTTCTCCCCGTGGCAACGGACGCAGTGCTCGGAGAGAAACGGTTGCGCGATCCGGTCAAAGCCCGCCGAAACTTTCAGTTCCGCCGACAAGGCCATGCCGCCCCACAGCAACAGCAACGCCAGCCAAACCACGGACGAAGTCGTCCCTGCGAGCCGACTGCCTGACACAACCGAGCTGCACTTCACCGCAATGACCCCGGGGGGGAGCGCGGGAGCGCGGCGGCGGATCATGATGGGTGACTTCTTCATCAGTTGCGCATGTCGTGGGAATTTGACGGTGAAACCGTCGCCCGTATTGCAAAAGATTAACAATACTCCCGATCGAAAGCAGCGTGAAATGTCGGGAGTTCACCCAAATTTACGGTAGCCACAGCGGTGTGAACCGGGACGATGCCGAAGAGCAGTGCGGGCGCGGTGGTCGGGAGAAGTGTTTTCATTTGAGTCCGGAAAAATCCGTCGGCGTGAGTTTGTAGGCGGTGACGCTGGAACGGAGTTGGCCACCGGCCCCGGTTTCCTTCTCGACGCGGTTCCAGTCGGCATCCTGGTGAAATTCACGGATCGATTTTAGAATGGCCGGGATGCTCTCGCCCGCCAGCAGGCAGACGAATTGATCGTTGCCGTCGGCATCCTTCTTCTCCGCAACCCACCAACCGACGCTGCGCAAGCCGTGGCGCTCGTAGATCGGCACCGCGAAGTCGCGCCAGCGATTGCGGAAGGCATCGAGCTTGCCGGGCAGGACGGAGTAGATCCGGAGGTCAAAGGCCCGGGCCGGATGCGCGGACGTGAAGTCAAACTTTGCCGTGGCGTCCACGCCGAGCGGCAGCGTCACAATTCTGTCGACCGTCTTGCCGTGCTTGACGTTTGAGGCCGCGTAACCTTTTTGAAAATCCGGGTCCGCACCGAATGCCTTCTCCTGCCGCTGCAAGTCGTCCTGGCTGAGTGCCGTCATCAGATACGCGAACGTGCCACCGTTCGTCGTACCGGAGGCACTCCAGTAGCCGAGCGTGCGGATGCCATGCCGGTGCCGCACCGGCTCGACAGTTTCGCGGAAGCGCTCCAGCACACCGTCCAGCTTGTTCGAGCTGACGGTGTAAAGCCGAAGTTCAAAGTAGCTGCGCTGCTCCGCCACGGCGTGAGACATCCAGCAGCTCGCAAGGGCCGCTAGCAACAATCGGAGAAATTTCATGGCTTCCAACGGTAGCTGAGCCATCGGCTTTTCATCGCGACTTTCCAGGTGGGTCAGACCTATATGTGAAACCCGGGGCTAAGCCAGGATCTCCCGCACCACGCGGGCGGGCTTGCCATCGGTCAAACGAAGTTCCTGACCGGCGCGACGATAGATCAACCGGGTGTGGTCGAGGCCGAACAAGTGGAGGATCGTGGCGTGGAAATCGTGGTGGGTCACCACGTTGTGAACCGCATGGTGTCCCCATTCATCCGTTTCACCAAAAGTCATGCCGCCCTTGATGCCGCCGCCCGCCAGCCAGATCGTGAATCCGTAGGTGTTGTGATCGCGACCAATACGGTCGCGGCCCAGGTCGTTCTGGATGACCGGGAGACGCCCCATCTCCCCACCCCAATGAACCAAAGTGGAATCCAGCAAGCCGCGCCCCTTCAGATCCGCAATCAAGGCGGCGACCGGTTGATCACTCCGCGCGCAATTCTCCGGCAGCGCCTTGAGGATGCCGCTGTGATGATCCCAACTCTGCCCGTTGTTGATTACCTGCACAAAGCGCACGCCCCGTTCCACCAGACGGCGGGCAATCAGACAGCGGGTGCCGTAATCCCGCGTGATCTCCTGATCGATGCCATACAACCGCCGGGTCGCTTCGGTCTCCCGCGAAATGTCGGTGGCCTCCTTCGCCGCCGTCTGCATCCGCGCCGCCAATTCAAAACTGGCGATGCGCGCATCCAGATCCAATTCATCGGGATGTCGTGACTGGTGTTCCCGATTCAAATCCCGCAGGTAGGCCAGTTGCTGCTCCTGCCCCCGGCCCCGCAGATGTTCCGCGACGTCCAGGTTCAGGATGCGCGGTTCCCGGGGCCGAATGATCGTGCCTTGATAGATCGACGGCAGCCAACCGCTGGACCAATTGTGATCCGCCAGCAAGGGCGCGCCATTCGGATGGGTCAGCGTGATGAAGGCGGGCAAATCCTGACTTTCGCAGCCCAATCCGAAATTCAACCAACTCCCCAGCACCGGGGCGCCCACGCTGATGCGTCCGCCCGTCAATGCACACAGGGACTGCCCGTGATTGTTGACACCGGTCTTCATCGACCGGATCACGCAGATGTCGTCGACGACCTTCGCGAGGTGCGGCAGCAGTTCGGAAAGCTCGGTGCCACATTCGCCGCGCGGACGAAAATCCCACAACCCGGGGAGGACCTTCGCACTGGCCTGGCCGGCATTGTCGTATTTGAGTTCCCCGGGGAAGGGCTTGCCCTCGTACTGCCGCAACAGCGGCTTGGGATCAAAGAGATCCATGTGACTCGGACCGCCGATCATCAGGATCGAGATCATCGCGCGGGCGCGGGCGGGATGATGTGCGGGCTTGGGATTCAGGTCATATTTGCGCGGCTCCAATTCCGGTCGTGCCGGCGCCGCGAGCAAGCCTTCCTGCTGCAACAGCCACGCCAGGGCGGACGAGCCGAGCCCAAAGGCACCCGCCCGCACAAAGTGTCGACGCGAGCAAAATCCGATATCACGCGCTTCCATAATTATATACTATATATTCCGCGTTTTCTATCGCCGCGGGCAGCTTCGCGATTTGAAAAGACGCTATTCGACATAGAGGAAGTGATTGGAACCCAGCATCACCTGGCACAGGCTCGCCAGCGCCAGAAGCGGCACATCCATGGGCTTGGACTTTTCGTCCCTGGCCGTGGGCTTGGGCGTCGGTTGACTCTGGCGAATACTCTCCTTCTGTTCGATCAGGAATTTCACGCTCCGCGCCATTTCCTCGACCGAAGGTTCCGTGGCGAAGACGCGCCGCCAGGCTGCTTGGATCTGCGCCTCGCTGGAATCCGGGCATTCCCGGCGCACCCACTCGGCCAGATCAAGCGCCCGGGCCATGACAAAATGATCGTTGAGCAACATCAATGCTTGCGGGGCCGCCGTGGACACCGCCCGCGCTTCACAATTGGGAGAGAGCGCGGGGGCATCGAACGTCTCCAGCACGCCGACGGGCATGGATCGCCGGACCTGCACATAAATGCTGCGCCGAAATTCCGCCCCGCCCAGGTCGGCAACACTGGTCGAATCCCCGTTGCCATCCTTGTTTTGCGCGCCCACAACAAATTGCCCCTGGGGATTAACCGCCACTGAAACCGGTGTGCCAAAAGGCAGGGGATTCAGGCGACCGCTGACCGCCAGGAGGCTGTCCCGCAGGCTCTCGGCGTCCAGCCGGCGCAGACGCATGCGGCCCAGCAATCGATTATCCGGATCCCGCGCCGCCGCTGCCGCGTGAGTCGAACCTTGCTGATAGGCCGAACTTAATAGGATGACGCGGTGCAGCGTCTTCAGGCTCCATCGACGCGCCACCAACTCGCTGGCCAGCCAATCCAGCAATTCCGGATGCGTGGGCCGCTCTCCCAGCGCTCCGAAATCACCCAACGTCGCCACGAGTCCCCCACCGAAGTGATGATGCCAGACGCGGTTGACCTGCACCCGCGCCGTCAGCGGATGCCGGCCGTTCGTAAGGTTCCTTGCCCAGGCGAGACGCCGGCCCGTGGTGTGAAGCAAAGAATTTGTCGGGACCATCAACGGCTCCACGCTGGAAGCCAGCACCGTCAGATCGCCGGGCTCCACGGATTCCCGTGGTTGTTGGTGGTCGCCACGGTGGAAGAGAAACGTCGGCGCCGTTTTCCCGGAGGCTTCCACCAAACAATGCACCATCGGATCGACGGGCTTGGCAGTCCTATATTCCGTCGCCCGCTTGCGCACGGCTTCCACCTGCTTGGCGCCCTCGACGTCGACCTCACCCAGGAGGATGTGATCCTGAAAGGTCGGGAATTCCCGCAGCAACTGCTTGTGTTCCTCAGTGCGCTTGTCAGCCGGCGTCCGGCGCGCGCCCAGGACCGCCGGGCGGCGTTCCTCCGGCACCCGTTCCAATTGCTTTTGGACAAATTTCTCGATCAGGCTGTCATGCAGCGTCGTCGCCTCCGCGTCGATCACCCGGGCACCGGTCTCCACACATTCAGCAAGCTCGCGGTCCTCCCGGGCCATCAATGAAACCTGTCGGGCACCGGGATTCTTCCATTGCTTCCAGTCGAACGCCGGCTCAAACACCGCGCGGAGTCGATAATAATCGATCTGCGGAATGGGATCGTAGCGATGATCATGGCATTGGGCACATTGCACGGTGAGCCCGAGCAGGCTCGACGAAACGATCTGCAGCGTGTCGGCAATCACCTGATTCTGCGCCAGCGCGGCGTCCGGCGGTCCATCCCCGGTCGGATCCGGCGCCAGACGCAGGAATCCCGTCGCGATCAATTTGTCGAGGTCCGCCCCAGACAGCGCTTCATAGGGCGGTGACACCAATTCGTCGCCCGCCAACTGCTCAACGATGAACTGGTCGAAGGGTTTGTCGGTATTCAGCGAACGAATCACGTAATCGCGATATCGCCAAGCCCATCCGCGCTCGGAATCATTCTCCGAACCGCCGTTCGAATCGGCATAGCCCGCCACGTCGAGCCAATGCCGGGCCCAGCGTTCCCCGTATCGCGGCGACGCCAGAAGCCGCTCCACCACCCGCTCATACGCACCGGGCGCGGAATCATCGACAAAGTCCGCGATCTCCTGACCCGTCGGCGGCAGGCCGGTCAGATCGCAGGTCACCCGGCGAATCAAGGTGATGCGGTCCGCGGGCGCGGCGAAGGTCAATTGCTCGGCTTCGAGGCGGGCGAGCAGGAAGGCATCGATCGGAGTCCGGACCCTTTCCGGATGTTTCACCCGCGGGGGAATGGGTCGCACGACCGGTTGAAAAAACCAGTATCCGCGCTCTTCTTCCGTGAAATAAATGCGCGGGGCCTTTTCGGGTTCGGATCGAAGTGTCGGCGCGCCTTGGGAAATCCATCGCTCGAGCCGCTGGACTTCATTCGGGGTCAGCTTTTTTTCGCCCTTGGGCATCTCTCCCGAGGCGACGAGCTTGAACAACAGGCTCTCCGCCGGCTTGCCGGGAACCAACACCGTTCCCGCCTCGCAGTTCGTCAACATGAATCGACGCAACCGCAGGTCCAATCCGCCCTTGAGATTCTCCCCTTCCCCGTGGCACGGGAAACAATGGGCTTTGAGGATCGGCCGAATATCCCGCTCGAAGCTCAAGGATCCCGCCGGATATTCCAACGTCCCACCCCAGGCGGCGAGCAGCGAAAGCCATCCACCCGCGATGAAGATGCCCGACGCACCCAGCATTCCCCGGGAACGCCCTCGCCATCGACCCACAGGGGCGTCTGCCATGGGGATACGGGGTGAATTCACAGGGCAATCAATACATCGCCCCACAAAGTCTGGCAATCGTTCAAACGGGCAGCGGCCGGCAAGAACCGCGGCCTGGGCCTGGCACTGCAGCGACACTTCCGAAGAAATTTGACCGCGGAGGACGCGGAGGACGCGGATAGACTCGCAAAGTGGAGTTCCGTATCTGCGTCATCCGCGTCATCCGCGGTTAGTTTTCTCAAAGTGGCCCCACTGCCCACGGCGGGCCAGGCCGACTTATTCGCAGGAACGGAACCGGAGCACCCCTACCTGGGGCTCACCACTTGATGAACGATGCTGGTCGGCAAAGCACTGGGGCGACCCCACGGCTCAAAAATCCCGGCGGGAATCGCATCGGTTTCCGTGGTTTCCACCCGGTCATGAATCGAGGGGCGCCGATAGTGGAAGGGCGCGGATACGGGCAGGTGCATCAGATCCGCACGATTGTCCACCAACCGGGGCAGCGGCAAACTATCGAAGACCGTGAATTGGGGGACACCGCCCTGATCCGGCTGCGCCGAGCTCAGGGCCGCGGACGAATCCACGGCATTGGGTGCACGACCAACCCCTGCGGGATTCTCGATCCGGGCCGGTCGGGATTTGAAATAGACGGCGGACCCTCCCAGGAGGGCCACACCCGCCACGATCGCCGTATTAGCCCCGGTCAGGCCCGGGCTCCATGCCGCGGGACTGAACCACCGCACCCACCACGGCTTGGGTGCGGCCAGTCCCTCGGCTTCGATTCGGGCAATCACCTTGCCCGCGAAGGTATTGTAGTAGCCCGGAGGCGGTCGTTCGGCACGTTTCAGGGCCAGCAACCGGCGGAGTTCAGCGAATTCTTCAGGCGGACTTCCCATAAGACGATGCTTCAATTTTATCTTACCGCTGCACTTTCAGGTTCCCATCCGAAATGATTGACGAATTTGCCTACCACATGTCCGAGAGCCAGCCTTGCAACTGCTGCCGGGCATAGTGTAACCGGGAGCGGACCGTGCCGGAATTCACCCCAACGATCCGGGCAATCTCTTCATGCGGTAATCCCTCGATGTCATGCAGGGTCACCACCGCCCGATGCTCTTCAGAAAGCTTTTGCAGCGCCGCGTTCAATCGCTCGGAAAGTTCCGATAATTTCGCGTCGCGATGCGGGGTGTTATCGGACGCCAGCGCCACCAAATCCGGATTGTTCTCCGCATTCAGATCCATGTCGTTGAGCGAAAGATGCGTCGTCCGCATCCGCCGCGACTTCAGGAAATTGAGCGTGTGGTTGTAGGCAATCCGGTAAATCCACGTGTAAAAACTCGCGTCCCCCTTGAAACCCGGCAGCGCCCGCCACGCCTTGATGAAGGTTTCCTGGGCGATGTCGTTGGCTTCCTCGTGATTGGACGTCAGATGGTAGGCCAAACCGTAGATCCGATCCTGATACCGACGGATCAGGTCGTCGTAAGCCGACAAGTCACCCTTTTGGGCTTTTCCCACCAGCGCCCGCACCAACTCGCGGTCCGCGGCTTCGTCACTCGAAACCTCGGCAGCCGCGGAAACCCGGACGGGGTTCGGCCGAGGCTCGACGGTCTCAAGCGGGAGAGGCATGAATCCAGCTAACGCTGCCACCATGTCGTCTCAGACAACCAAGGTCGCAGACTGTTGAGATAAAAATGCAGTAAATCGATCCAACGTCCGCCGCTCCGGGGTCGGCGGCAGATCGTCCAACGCCCGGCGCGCGTCATCCAGCAGGCCATCGATGACCCGCCGGCATTCCCGGAGCGCCCCGTATTGTTCCAGCAATTGGCGGATTTCCCCAATGTGCTTCGGGTTCCAATCGGACAGCCAGCCCAGCAACATGGCCCGATCCGGCGGGGTCGCATTTTCCATGACGTGGAGCAGCGGCAGGGTCGGCTTGCCCTTCGCCAGGTCGGTGCCCAGGGATTTCCCCGCCTTGTTTTCCGCCCCGTACAGATCCAGGACGTCGTCATAGACCTGGTAGGCCGTGCCCAGCGCGAGTCCGTACCGGCGCAGGGCGGCCATCTGTCCGGGCAGCCCACCCGTCAGGAAACACCCCTGTTCACACGCGAGGGCAAAAAGCTCGGCCGTCTTCATCTCCAGCAACCGGAAATACTCCGTCCGCGGCAATTGCCATTTCTTGCGGCGCTGGGTCTGGAGGATCTCACCCGTGCAAACGATTTGCGTTGCCTTCGCCACCGCCCGGGGCACCGCGGTGTCCTTGAAATTGCACGCCAGGCTCAAAGCCTGGGCAAACAGGCAATCGCCGACCAGCACCGAGATTTCATTGCCCCAGTTGGCCGCCAAGGTGGCCCGACCACGACGCAACGCCGCGCCATCCATGATGTCGTCATGCACCAGAGTCGCCAGGTGCACCATCTCGATGATCACCGCGATGGTGACCACTTCGTCCGTGTGCGGCCCGGTGCACCCCGCCGCCAGGGCGGTCAACACCGGACGGATTTGTTTCCCCTGGCTGTCCAACGCGTAGCGGGCGTATTCCGCCAATTCGGGCTCGAAGGCCGCCACCTGAGCGCCCAACTGTTCATTCACCCGGCCGAGGAATCCGCGAACCGGGGCGACGATATCCTCCCACGCCGCCAACCCCACGACCCTCTCGACGGGCAAGAGCGACGTATCGGCCGGAAGTACAGGAGCAGGGGTGGCAACCGCCATGGGGGCGGAGGGTAGAATCGGGGAGCCCAAGGTCAACCGGGGGAATGGACTGCTCTTCCCCTGTCCTGCGGGTGGCCCTGCCCGAATGGGCCACGGATCTCCAAAGCCCTGGCTGGATCGAATCGAGGGTCCCAATTTGGCCCCAAATGCATCATTACCCACAAAGGTACGTGGGCGAAGGAAGCCGGGAATTGTTGAAATCCCGCAATTTGCTCCGACGCTTGGATCGCGAATTCGGGGCGCTTGTTTCATGAAACTGAGGGAAATCACGCTGACAAATTTTCGGTGCTTCGAGCGCTGTAG
>JAYTHD010000135.1:0-2786 GCA_043732975.1 Verrucomicrobiota bacterium | reverse complement strand
CGTCCATCCAGGGCGGACGGCCAAATCGCGGCCGGCCCGGACGCCGTTCCGTCGGCAGTCCTGGAGGCGCATTCGAACCGGCGCTGTTCGTCGATCCATCGCTCGCTGCGATCTCATTGGTGCGGGTGTCGATTCTCGGCCGGGGCCGATCGGTTTCGGAGCGCGGAAGAACGATGGTGGGCCGGTTGGTTTCGCCTTCGATCGACGGCGTAGCCCCGAGATCGACCGGATTGACGAGGGTGACCCGTTTGTCCTCCCAGTGCTCGCCCGCCTGCGCCACGCGATTGGTTTCGAAATCGAAGGGGCCCCCCGCCGAGGCCACCACTTCGCCGGAGGCGTTGAGGAGTGCGACGGAACTGAGCTCGCCGGATTTGACGAGTTCCTTGAGGGCGCCTTCGAGGCGTTCCTGGAGAACCACGCCGCCGCGGAAACGCTGGGAGCGGATGACAACGCCGAGGGTGGTGGTGATATCCCGGGACCGATTGATCAACGCCGCCTTCGCCGCCTGGCGCACGCGATGATGCTCGATCACCTGCCAGGCAATGATCACAACCCAAAGCACGGCGAGGATGCCGTAGACAAATCGCGAGCGGTTGTTCATGATCTTATTTAATCGAATCGCGAGTTCACGTCCCGGCGGGGCTTGACCCATGCAGGGCCGGTTCGGATGGCAGATTCCTTCTGGCTGCGGCGAAATCAGCGCTGGTTATTTCGCTGCGTATCCATCGCCTTTTGTTCCAATTCTTTTTGGTAGTCGCTGGTTTTCTTGGCCGGGATACCGTCCAGAAACTGGTTCAATTCTTTTTCGGTCAGCGATTTTGGCTTCAGCATTTTGTGCTTCTCGTCCTGGGTCAGCGACGCCAGCTCCGAAGGCGTGTTCACAATGAGCGGGGTCAGAAAAATCATCAATTCCGTTTTCGCATCCGCCTTCTGCCGGCGCCGGAAGAGAGCCCCAATTCCGGGGATATCGCCGAGAAAGGGAATTTTGCTGTCCGCCTGCGTCTTGCTCCTCTGCATCAATCCGCCAATAATCACCGTCTGCCCGTCCGGCACCACCACCACCGTGTCCGCCGAGCGCGAGTTGATCACCGGGGCGCTGACGCCCGAGCCAATCGGCACCCATTGGGATTTATCGGCGATTTCCGACGTCTGCGGCGCCACAATCATTTCCACCATTCCATCTCCCGTGATGAAGGGCGTGACGGAGAGAATGATGCCAACATTCTGGTAGGTGACCGTGTTTATCTGGCCGTTGACAGCGTCAAAGCGGGTGGCCGTGATGAGCGGGATTTGTTGACCCAGACTGATGGTGGCCGGCTGATTGTTTCGGGCAAGGATAGACGGGCGGGACAACACTTCCGCCTTTCCGGCCAGGGCGATGGCCCGGAGAGTGGCCTGGTAATCCTGACCGAGGATCTGGTAAAGCCCGGCGCCGCTGCCGGTCAAACTCTGGACCGGCAGGCCAAGGGCGTTCAACGGGACATTGGTCGCCACCGAATTTAGACCGGAAAGCCCGAACACGTTGCCGGCGATTCCCTTGGCGGGTCCGCCGAAAAAGGAGGACGACGAGTTGGTCACATTTTTCGTGAAACCGCCCTCGACTCCAATATCCGAACTGTTGTTGTAGGTGACCTCCAGAAAAACGACCTTGATCAACACCTGCGGTTTCACCCGGTCCAGCTTGGCGATGACATTACTGATCGAAAGGTTGGTTTCCTCGTCGGTGATGATGATCACGCGTCGTCCATCGGTATCGACGGAAATCTGGGCATCGCCAATCTGGGTGTTGTTCGGGTAGGTGCGGGTGGAAGCGGCGGTTGACCGCGTGGCGCCTCCACCTCCGCCGGCTCCCGGAAAGAATTGGGCGTGGAGATTGCCGGAGGCAAGGCAACCGCAGACGGCTAATAAATGGAGAAACGGGTTGCACCGATAAGATTCATTTTTCATGTTGTTGTTTTCCGAGCGGGATAAATTTTTCCAGTGGCCACTGCGGGTTATTGACCGCGTCCCCCGACACCTGTTCCCGTGCCGCCACCAATGCCCGTTCCCCCACGATTGTTGTTTCCACCGACGGTATTGTTGTTGTTCTGCTGCGACCGCGTCGTCAACGCGCTGCCCTGGTTGTTTCGATTCTGGGTGTTGCGATTATTCTGCTGGCTGCCAAAGGAGCTTTGCAGGACCTCCTGGATCGTGGCGACATCCGCATTCTGAATGTCATACACGTACACCTTCTGTTTCCGCGAAGGATCGGAATCGATCTTGGCCACCATCAACTCGATTTGCCGCATCATGTCCCGCGAGGCGCTGACCACGACCGACGCGGTGCGCGGATCGGGTTGGGCGATGACGCGTCCCTGCTTCTTGGAGCGATCGCTGGTTGAAGTGGCCGTGGTTCCGCCGCCGCCGCCAAACCCGCCGTTGGCAAATCGATTCCCAAAAGGAGAACTGGTGGTGCTATTCGACTTTGTCTCGTCGGGGAAAAGATTGGTCAACAATTCCGCCATTTCCGTGGGATCCGCATACTTCAAATGAAACACCCGCAGTTCCGTTAGATCGTCGACATTCGTGTCGATGGCCTTGACCAATTCCTCAATCGTGGAGGTCAATTCATCCGGGGCGCTCACCACCACGGAATTGCTGCGTTCATCAGCGACCGCGACCACCCGCGAGGCCGCCGCGGTGCGGGAGGACGCGCCATTGGCGGTCGCTCCACCAGTCCCGCCGCCCCCGCCTCCAGCTCCACCAAATTGCCCGCCGAACCCGCCGAAGCCGGGAAAGTTGCCGCC
>JAYTHD010000134.1:0-1828 GCA_043732975.1 Verrucomicrobiota bacterium | reverse complement strand
GTCCTCGCCCGCAATGCCGACGTGCTGGCACAAGCCAACATCATTGTCCTCGCGGTCAAGCCGGATCAGGTCACGGAATTGCTCGCTGGATTGGCAAAGGAAATCGACCCACAGAAGCATCTCTTTATCTCCATCGCCGCCGGGGTCACGCTGGCCAAATTGGAGTCAGCCGCACCGTCGGGTACCCGATTCGTGCGGGTCATGCCCAACACGCCCGCTTTGGTCGGCGCCAGCGCCTCCGCCTATGCCGTCGGCACCCACGCCACTGCGGCCGATGCGGAAATCACGCAGCGGTTGCTCGGAGCTGTCGGCCTGGCGCTGGAGGTGAAGGAAAAGCTGATTGATGCCGTCACGGGAGTCAGTGGCAGCGGCCCGGCGTACGCGTTCCTGATGATTGAAGCCCTCGCGGACGGGGGGGTGGCCGCCGGACTTCCCCGGGACATTGCCCAAAAACTCGCCGCCCAAACCCTTTTGGGCGCCGCCAAGATGGTGCTGGAGACCGGTCAGCATCCTGGAGTGCTCAAGGATGCCGTTTGCAGTCCGGGAGGCACGACCATCGAGGCCATCCACGAATTGGAAAAGGGAGGTGTCCGGGCCGCCCTCATGACCGCGGTCCGGGCCGCGACGGACAAGGCGAAGAAGCTTGCCTGAACCCGGACGCCGGCACCATGACTTCACCCAGTCCTTATCAAATCCGTCTGCTCTGGTGGGCCGCCACCGGCGTCGCCCTCGCCGTCTTGGTGGGCTTGGGAGTAGGTCTCATCTGGGGATTGGGCCAGGCGTTGCACCTGCTCACACCGGTATTGTGGCCACTCGCCGTGGCCGGCGTGTTGGCTTATCTTCTGGACCCGGTGGTGGATTACCTGGTCAGCCGCCGGATTCCACGAAAAAGGGCCATCATTCTGGTTTTCCTGCTGGCCTTTGGCTTCTGTGTGGCGGTGGTCGGCAGTGTGGTTCCACAAGCTCTTCGGGAAGCGCAGCAATTTGGCGAACGCGTGCCCGCCTACACCCAGGCACTTCGGCAGCGCTTTGATCGCTGGACCACCAATCCTCCCGTCCTGGTGAAGAAGGCACTCGCCTGGCAACGGACTTTCGGGGCGAATCCCGATTTCACTCCCGTCCCCAATCCCCCAGGTGCCGGGACGAATTCACGCCCCCTCGCCACCGGTACCAACCCGCCGGCCGTCATCCCTGCCGACGGAGCCCCGACCCGACCTCCCACATCGCCCGGGGCGCCCGGCGATCTGGTCCGCACGGCGGCGGCTTGGATCACCGGGATCCTGCCCGCCGCGGGCGGCTGGCTGCTGGAGCAATTGGGACACGTGGGCTCGTGGTTCGGCCTGATCGCCGGCGCCTTCCTGGTGCCGGTCTATTTGTTCCATTTCCTGCTGGAAAAGCACCACATCGAGCGGCGGTGGACCGATTACCTGCCGCTCCGACAATCCGGCTTCAAGGATGAACTCGTGTTCTGCCTGCGGTCCATCAATGGGTATCTGATCGTCTTTTTCCGCAGTCAGGTGCTGGTGTCCCTCTGCGATGGTGCCTTGTACACGCTGGGCTTCCTCTTGATCGGCCTGCCCTACGCCTTCCTTCTGGGACTGATGGCCACCGTGTTGACGATGATTCCCCTGCTGGGAGCCATCGCGACCTGCATGACCGCCCTCCTGCTCGCCGTGGCCGCTTCCGGCAGTTGGCAACTCCCCGCGCTGGTCCTCACGGTCTTTGCCATTGTCCAGGCGATTGAAGCGCTCGTCATCTCGCCCAAGATCATGGGGGATCGGGTCGGTCTGCACCCGTTGACCATCATCATCGCCGTCATGGTGGGCAC
>JAYTHD010000133.1:0-4291 GCA_043732975.1 Verrucomicrobiota bacterium | reverse complement strand
TCGCGGCGTATCCGGGCGATGCGGCGGCACTCGCGGCGGCGCGATGCTATTTGCGCAGCGTCGACCAATTGTTCGGTCGCGGTTGCCTGGGGCAATTGCCGGAAATCGTCGATGGCGATTATCCGCACACGCCCCGCGGTTGCGATGCCCAGGCCTGGAGCATCACCGAGGTCTTGCGCGTCTGGCGAAAGTTAAACTCCGACACGCCAACGGCGGCGATGCCCATGGACAAGCCGGGCTGATTTCCGGCAGGTTCCGCGACAATTCCCAGGTCGCATGATTATGAATTCCCAATTCGGTACCCGTTCGTTGCGGGTGGTTTTGATTTTGATCGCGGCGTGGATCTCCGCGCCGACCAACGCCGTCGGTCTCCGCGCCGGTGCCGCCAAGGTGGACATCTCGCCGACGGAATTCCCGACCATCGTCAACGGCATGTTCACGGAACGGACGGCCAGGCGGGTCGTGGACGCTCTCATGGTGCGCGCCTTGGTGCTGGAAAAAGGCTCCACCCGCATCGCCCTGGCGATGGTGGATAGTTGCATGGTCCCGCGGGACATCATTGACGCCGCGAAGGGGCAGGCAGCGCGGGCGACCGGCATCCCGATCGATCGAATCCTCGTTTCCTCCACGCACACCCACTCGGCGCCCTCCGCGATGGGCTGCCTGGGAAGTCGCGCCGATCCGCGCTACATCCTGTCGTTGGCCGCGGCCATTGCCCGGGCCATCGACGAGGCCAATCGCGAACTCGAACCCGCACTGGCTGGAGCGGCGGCCTTCGACGCCACTGGTTTCACCCATAATCGCCGCTGGATTCGGCGACTGGACCGGATGGAAATCGACCCCTTTGGGGAGCGCACGGTGCGGGCGCATATGCATCCCGGTTATGTGAGTCCCGATGTCACTGGCCCCTCCGGCCCCGTGGATACCGGCTTCACGCTGCTTTCACTCGTTCGGCCGGACGGCTCTCCCATTGCGCTGCTGGGAAATTTCTCCATGCATTACTATGAGTCGGAGATGATGTCCTCGGACTATTTCGGGCGCTGGTGCTGGCAGGTGGAACAGGGTCTTGGACAAAAGCACGGGCACACCGATGTCCGGCGGAAGAGTGCCGAGCCCACGCTCCCTAATGGCCACCGTCCGATGGTGGCCTTGATGTCCCAGGGAACCAGCGGGGATCTCATGTGGATGGATTATTCGAAGCCCCGGGAGCAGATTGGCTACGATGCCTATGCCCGGGCGCTGACTGAGCGAACACTGTCCACTTGGGAGGGAATTCAACATCACGCCGACGTTCCGCTATCGATGCAGGAGGAGCGCCTGACCTTACGCTATCGGGCGGCGGATGAATCGCGCCTCGCCGTGTCGCGGGATCTGGTCGCGAAAGTGGGTGATCGCCTGCCGCAAACTCTCCCGGAAATCTACGCCATCGAACAATTGGAACTGAAGCGCCGTGGCAGCACCGAGTTGGTGTTGCAGGCCTTGCGGATCGGTGATCTGGGAATCGCCGCGTTGCCGAATGAGGTCTTCGCCCTGACCGGGCTCAAGCTCAAGTCGCAGAGCCCGCTGCCGCTGACCATGAACGTGGAACTGGCGAATGGCGCGGAAGGCTATATCCCGCCACCGGAACAGCACGCGCTTGGTGGCTACACTACCTGGGCGGCCCGCACTGCGGGATTGGAGACCAATGCGGAGCCACGGATTGTCAGTGCGCTATTGAAACTATTGGAACAAGTGTCCGGACGCCCACGCCGCTTGGCAGCCGACGGCGAGTCATCGTGGACGCGCGTCCTCCGTGCCAGCCATCCGGGTGGATATTGGAATCTGGCCGAGCAATCCGCGGGTGCCTTGCGCAATCAGATTCGCGGCGGAAAAGCCGTTGCCGAGCTTCACGGCCGGTATGCCCTTTATCTTGATGGTGTGGATCAGCCGGCGGGATCGGCCAAGGCCAATCACGCCGTGCATCTCGCTGACGGTGGAATTCAATTAACCGTTTCCGCCGCTCCGCAATGGACACTGGGTTATTGGTTTTGGAACGGATTGCCCGTCGATGCCGCCGCCGAAACCGGTGAACTCCTCCGCTGTGGAAACGGTTCCGAGGCATACCGCGTGGCCATCGGTGGCTCCCGGGAAGCCGCGGGGAAATTGGTCGTGTCTTTTCCCGGTGGATCCCGGGCGGGACAACGCTCCGTCGGCGTTCGCGAATGGCATCATTTGGCCGTCGTCGGCAATCGAAACGAAGTGCGCGTCTTTCTCGACGGCGTCGCGGAGGTGGAGTTCAGCGCCCCGTCGGGAGTTCCTCCCACGATCTGGCGAGTCGGTGGCAGCGGGGGTTCCGCGCCGTTCCAAGGCAAGATCGATGAGGTGGCCTGGCATCCGCGCCGCCTTACCGAGCGCGAACTCCATATGTTGGTGGGTTCAATCCCGGGTCATTGACGCCAGTTTCTACCCCTGAATTGAATTTCAGCCGGTTCCACTGAATTACTTGCTGGCCGGATCGTCCGTCGCGAGGCAAGGTCCAATCATCGCAAAATGAAACGCCTAAGAAATCCGCAGGCCACCCGTCTCGCGGGGGTGCTGTTCACCGCAATGTCTGTGTCCTGGTCGGCGCACGCGAATTGGCCCCAGTGGCGCGGACCCACCCACAACGGAACCGCCGATGCCGGAAAATATCCGGAGGTCGTTTCTGCCGAAAGCCTGGTCTGGCGCACCGACCTGCCGGGACGCGCGGGGTCGACGCCGATCGTCTGGGGCGGCAACGTGTTTCTCACCACGCCCAATGCGGAGAAGAATCTGTCGGTGGTCTGCTTGAATCGCGAGAACGGCAGCCAGCGCTGGGCCTTCGATACCGGCGTGCCGGACAAGGAAAAGACCCGCAACAATTTCTGCGCCCCCACACCGGTCACGGATGGCACCAACCTTTACGCACTCTTTGGCTCCGGGGATCTGGTGGCGCTGCACGTCTCAGGGCGACAAGTCTGGCGGCGGGCCTTGCACAAGGAATTTGGCCGCTTCGCGATCATGTGGATTTACGGCTCCAGTCCGTTGCTGCACGAGGGCAAGCTCTATATCCAGGTCCTGCAGCGCGACGAAATGCCGTCGGACTATCCCCTGGCCGACGGCAAAAAGGAACGGGAGTCCTTCCTCCTTTGCCTCGATCCCAAGACTGGGGAGACCCTCTGGCGGCAGGTGCGGAAGACGGATTCGACCAAGGAAAGTCATGAATCCTACGCCACGCCGATTCCGTATACGGGCAAAAATGGCACCGAAATCCTGGTGGTGGGAGGAGATCATGTCTCCGCCCACAGTCCCAAGGACGGCTCCGAAATTTGGCGCGCCCGACTCTATGAAAAGCGCGATGACTGGTACCGGATTGTGACCTCGGCGGTGACGTACGACGACCTGATCTTCGCCAGTGGTCCGAAGGGCCAGCCGGTGGTGGCCTTCCGCGACGGCGGGCACGGGGATGTCACGGCGACGCAAAAGGTCTGGGAATTCAAGGACAATCCCACGGACTGGGCGACGCCACTCCTGATGGATGGCAAGATGTTCGTGCTGGACGGGGGCAAGCGGGTTCTTTCCCGCCTGGATCCGAAGACGGGCGCGGTGAAGTGGACGGGCAAACTCGACATCGCTGATTCGATCTGGAGTTCTCCGCACGGCGGCGACGGCAAGATCTATCTACGCAGCGAGAGCGGCGCGGTGGTAGTCTGCTCGGCGGGTGATGAATTCAAGGTGCTGAACCGCTACCAACTCCCGGCAGAGGAAGTGCCCTGCTTTGGCAGCGTGGCCTTGTCGCACGGCCAGGTGTTCATCCGTTCGGCGAAGGCGCTCTATTGCTTCGGCGCCAAATAGCCCGACAGCGACACTTCCACGGAATTTCGACCGCCTTAAGGTGGGCCGAGGCTCCCGACGAGGCAGGCCTTGGGCAGGCAACGACTGGCCTGCGGAGACTCTCGCCCCACCGGTTGTGGCCGAAGGCCAGCCAGCAAGGTGGAGCGAGACTCCGTCGAGCTAGTGCCGACCGTCACCGACGGTGGACATCGACGCGGTCCACGTTCTGATTCGCGGTTACCAATAAGCTGAACACAGAAATGAGCCGGCTTTCCGCGGCGCCATCGGGCGGATGAATCCCCACTTCTTCGGCGCCCTTCGTTGCGTTCTTCGCGGTTTTGCGTGAAATCCTCTTCGCGTGGCCCCGGAACCGAGCAGGGTCTCACGCAACGACGCAAAGCTCGCAAAGGAAGAGCCATCACTGCAGGAGCTCAGTGAACCTGTCACTTTGTGTCTTTTT
>JAYTHD010000132.1:0-6448 GCA_043732975.1 Verrucomicrobiota bacterium | reverse complement strand
GCGAAATTCTTTATACGGTGGGACCGCAATTTGATCCCGTGAAATGGACCTCCGATTGGAACGACTGGCTGGCGGCCAGTGCCTATGACGGCGTCACGGCGCATTTGGCGGACACCCTTCCCCTGCCGCAAACCTGGCCGCATCCGGTGTTGATTCAGGGCGAGGTCGCCCTGATCGGCCGGCCGGCCGGGAGTGTCGACGTCCCCAGTGTGCTGGAAGCGTGGACGTTGTCGAACGGCGGGAAACTTGTCCGCGTGGGAGCCACCCCATTGGAAATGCCCGCTCAGACACTCGTTACGTTCGGAGACCTGCTTTCCATTGTGACGACGGGCGACGTGGCGCTCTACGACGCGACCCAGCCCACCGCCCTCGCCTTGATCCGGCGGCAGCCCTATTCCGCGTGCCTGGGACTGGACCTGACCCTGGCTGACGGCGCGCTGGGCAAGGGCGTCTGGGCGCCGTTGAACGACTACGGGGTGTTGAAGATCAACACGCCGTGATCCGCGTCACCGGACGAATGTTCTCCAAAAACCTAGCGGGGCACGACCCGGAAATATTCACCAGGTTGCGCCGTGGGGATATCGACCGGGGAGGCGATCGCATAGTCCGTCCAATTGGGCGGGGCGAGCTGATTGGCGCGCTGCAACTTGTAACTCTTCGACCACACCAGTGTGAGTGGTCCAGAGGGTGAGGCCGGGGGCGTGAAATTGACGACCGGCACTTCGGGAACGCCACCGGCCCGGGTGGCGACGATCCTCCCTTGGAAGGTCAGTTGGGTGTCATTATTGGAGAGCAAGGTAAAGTGATAGGTGGCGCTGACCGGGATGGTGAGCGTCTCCACACCGCCGGCGGAAGAGAGGGATGCCATCGAGGACACCTTGTTGGTGGAAAGCCCGCTCAACACCTTGCTGGCCGCCGACGAAACCGCGCCGCTCACCTTGTAGTCGAGCACGGAATTGGCGGTATCCACAAAACGGAAAACCAGGCGGTCGGAATTGAAGGTGTCACCCGTTCGGGGAATCGCGGCGTCACTGGTCAGATCAAACACCAGCCTACGGGTGGCGGCCATGGCGGTGGCGGGGAAGATGATGATCACCAGAGATGCCTTCGCCCCGTAGCTGGCCGGCGCGCTCCCGGCCACCCCGCTCCGTCCGGGCTCCCAATTATGAGCCTCCACTGGCACGACCGAACTGCCGCCAGTGAATTGGACGCCCGTCGGGGTCACGTCCATCTGTAGGCTGCCGCTGAACGGAGTGGTGAGGCTGCCGGCAGCCTGCTCCAACAGCGTCGCGCCGGCGACATTACCGGACAAAGTGATGGAACTGCGCGCGGGATCGATGGTGAAGGTCTCGGGCGCCGAGTGCACAGGGAGCGACAACTGCCCGGCTACCAGCAGCGGCAATGCCCGGACGATCGAACGCCAAGGGAGGAATCTTTCGCGGGCCAAACGTTTTATCAATGTTGAATTCATAAGGCAATGGGAGGAGGGATTGGACGGATCTGCTCGGATCGGATCGACAATGGCGCATTCTCGAGGTCACCAATCCAAAGTTCGCCATCCGGTCGGGCCGCCGATCATTTCCTTCGGCGGCGAATGGTGAACGGCCAAGGCCGAAACCACCACTCCGGAACGCAACGTCAATTCTTCCGGACGCTTTGAAAATACGTGTTTGCCCTGATCGGCGTTCGGGGAGCGTCCTAGGGCACCCTGATGGCCGCTCATCGAACAACCGTGCGTTCGGGTTCGCCGGAGATTTCCACCTCCACCCGTTGACCGAGCTTGAGAGGTAGCGTTTGCAATCCCGCCACCTTGACCAGCAGAACCCGGACCTCGGAGGGCTGGGCCGGATCGCGCGGCATCAGCGAACGGGACCCGACGACATCTGGAATCTCCTCCACCCGGCCCGGCCAGGCGGCGGGAAATCCCTCGGCGCGAATCAGCACCTTCGCGCCCACCCGCACCCGGGCGACGTCGTACTCATCGACTTCCGCCTCAATTCGGATGCGGCTCAGGTCCGCGACCGTGAGCAGGGCGGTCCCGCCATGGATGACCTCGCCGGGGTGAATCTGACGGCTCAGAATTGTCCCCGCGAACGGCGAACGGATGCGGGTCTTCGCCAGTGTCGTTTCCAGACGCAGGACGGTCGCGCCCGCGGTGGTCTGGCGCGCGGACAGGGATTCGAGATTCTCGCGGAGCCGTTCCATCTGCTGCGGCGTGATGACCTCGCGCGCCAGGAGTGCCTCACCGCGGCGGATCTCCGACACGGCCAGGCGCATGTCCGTGGTGATCTCGCCCCGCCGCGCCCGCGCCTCCATCAGTGCCGCGTAGACCTCATCCGACTGGATCTCGACCAACAATTCCCCGCCCTGCACCCTTGAGGTTTCCTGCACCAGGACGTTGGTGACCTGACCGGCGACCTCGCTGGAGAGGGTGATGCGCGCTCCGGGATAGGTCTCGACCCGGCCTTCGGCGAAAATGCGGTAATTCGCAGGATCCTGGGTCACGTGGGACGCAACCGGCGGCGCCGTGGCCTGCCCGGGGCGAAAACCCAATTGCCAGGCCAAAAATCCGGCACCCCCCAGCACCAGGATTGGGAAGACGAGTCGTCGCAGAAACTTCATGACGAGAGTGGCACGAGCTGGCCGTCCCGAAGGCCGATCACGCGGTCGGCGATTTCCCGTACGGCGGGGTCATGCGTCGCGATGAGCAAACAGCGATTTTCATCCCTGGCCAACTGGCGAAACAGGGACCGCACCTGACTGGCGGACTGCGAATCGAGGTGCCCCGTGGGTTCATCGGCCAGCAGGGCGTGACTGCCCCCCGCCAGCGCCCGGGCGATGGCGACCCGTTGCTTCTGTCCGCCGGAAAGCTCGGCCGGGTGAAAATCCAGGCGATCATCCAACCCCACCGCCTCCAGAAGCCGTTGCGCCTCGGTCCGCGCCGCCCGACCCATCTGCCCCTTCAGATTCAATGCGTACTCGACATTCTCCCGGGCGGTCAGCGCGCCGAACAGATTGAATTGTTGAAACACAAACCCGATGTAGCGCCGCCGGAACTCCGGGAATTGATCGGGTCGACGGGCATCCACGGCCTGGCCGTCGATCCATAATTCCCCCGCACTGGGCGTGAGCAGGCAACCCAGGATGGACAGGATGGTTGTTTTTCCCGAACCCGAAGGGCCCTCCAGCGCGACGATTTCCCCACGCCAGATCTCCAATGAAACACCCCGCAGCACGGCCACCCGTTGACCACCCTCGGTGAAGATCTTCTCGACATTTCTGGCAGCAAACAAAGGCGTCATGATCAATCCCTGAATACCAGCACGGGATCCATGGTAGCGATCTTGCGGAAGGAAAGGAAGGCTGCGGCGACGCAGAGGAAAACGGTTCCCACCAACACCAGGGCAAAAAAGCGCGGATCGATGGCCACCTTGAGTCCGAGCAACAGCATGACGGGTCGGACGGCAAAACTCACCAGGGCGCCAACAATGAAACCGGCGATCGCCACCAGGACCGCCTGCTTCAAAAGGATGCGGTAAATGACGCCGTTGGTCCCACCCATGGCCTTGATGGTGGCAAACTCACGGAGGTGGTCCAAAGTCGACGTATACAGGGTCTGCGCCACAATCACGACGCCCACGAGGCAACCCAGAAAGACCGTCAGGAACATGTTCAGGCCCAGACCGGTGGTCGCGATCCAATAATGTCGCGAAATGGCGATCCACTCATCCCTCCGGTGAACATCATTATGGGGGAGACGCTGCCGAATGGCCTGACGAACCTCCTCGACGTCCGCACCGGGATCCAATTTGACGAGGATATAGGTTGTCTTGCCCTTCAAGTTATAGGGATCCGCCTCCTGAAGTCGATGCAACTGGACAAAACCCACCGGCGTCGTGGTGAAGGATTCGGCTTCGCGGGTCAGGCCGATGATCTTCAGGCGCCGGCCCAAGATTTCGCGATAATCCCCCACCTCGAAGCGACCGAACCGCCGGACGCCCGATTCATCCAGAAAGACCGAATTACCACGCCGGAGATCCGAGGGATCGCCCCGGACCACGTTCCAGGGAAGTTTCCAGCGGGTAAAATCCTCAAGCCCGTAAAGCATGACGCCTTCACTGGCACCGGACGGCAGGCGCAGGCGCAAGTACCACACAATCAGATTATCGGCCCGGGCCACGCCCGGAACCGAGCGGACCCGGTGGAGATAATCCTCGGAAAACGTCCCCGAGAAATCGACATTCGCCGTATTTCGCGAGGTCACCCAGAGGTCGGCGTCGGCCCGCTCGATGCTGATGGAGGCGTTGCTGAGGATTCCCCGGAACAGACCGACCTGCACCAAAACGAGCATCACCGCAAAGGCGACGCCCGATATGGAGATCAGGAATCGGACCTTATCATGAAGCAGTGATTTGCGTGCAAAATCGATCATGGGCGGCTGCGAGACGCCAGCTCGCTCGACGGTTTGGACTCAGCTCACCGTCCCCCGCCGACGCCGCCGGATGCTGCCCAGAGCACCCGCGGCCGCCACGGAGATCGGGTCGGGCGAATCTACGGTGAGGACCGACGTCGGTCCCGCAGGCCCGGTCAGACTGACCATCGGCCCGGACAAGGGTCCCTGAAAAAAGTGGATGTCCAAGGGTATCAGCGTAAGTTGGAAGGGATCGACACCGGGGGCGAACCCGGCCGCCAGCGCCGGGTCGCCTCCCACGGCAAGACCGGTGCCGACGAGCCGGGACCGTCGCGAAACCTGCGGGAAGCCGGTGAGCCTTTTCATGGTATTGAGAATTGTCATGGTTCTGCGGTCCTCCGAAAGCAAACAAAAAAATGCGCCCGCCGACCTTCAGCGGGTCCCCGCGTGCATTGAAACCATCGCTCCCGACCGGAGCAAGAATTGTTTCCGCGCCCTGACCTAAACACATGTGTTCCCATCGGCTTCCAATCGACTTTTACCAACAATAAATACTTTGCCATATCATCGATAACAATATTTCTTATGCCAACAGTTCAGTTGACCTATCGCAGCTTGGTATACATTCCTCCACTTTCATGAGTGAGAATTACAGGTGTGGCTCACGATTTCACACTCCGAGTTTTCCCGGACTCACTGGAATTTCCGATTCCATTGTCACCGGAGATACCGGCATGATTTGAGGAGACCGCCCTCCGGAAACCGAGATTTCCACGATTATGATCAGGATATTGAGGGGTTTTTTCCGGATCCACGAGGCGGACACGATCCTGGGCAGCCCCTTGTTTTGTGAGAATCCCAGTCCGACGCGCCGACATCTGCGGGCCGCGGGACGGGCGTTTCTCGATGGCTATCACCTGGCCTTGGAGCACTCGGACTTTCCGCGCCTCGCCGCCCAACTGGACGAAATGGCTCCGGCCCTGCGGGGCTTCGCTTACGAGGGTGCGGCGATGGCCATTGCCCTGCTGGACCTGTTTCGCCCCTGGGGCAAGTCCAGAGTTCTGGAAATGGCGGGCGGCATCGGGAATGCCCATGTCTATCTGGTTCATGTCGGCGCCGGCTGGGTCCTGGCGCGCAAACCGGGCGGCATCGGGAAATTCCTGGCACGCTTCGATCCCCTGTTGCGCTGGCTGGTGCTGGACGGATATGGCTTCCACGAGGGCTTCTTCCACGCGGACCGCTGCCTTCAAGGCCAGCCCGTACCGGCGCGAATTCCGGGCTATGGGCGGCGGGCCTTCGATCAGGGGTTGGGTCGGAGTTTCTGGTTCTTGAAAGGTGGTGACGTACCGGAGATCAGCGGGGTCGTGGCCCGCTTCCCCGAAGAGCGTCGAGGTGATCTTTGGAGCGGGATCGGTCTGGCGGCCGTCTACGCCGGCGGCGTGGGCGCCGCGGATCTGCTGCAATTGCTGAAGGATGCCGGCGAATACACGGCCGAACTCGCCCAGGGCGCCGCCTTCGCCGCCAAGGCTCGTCAGCGGGCTGGAACCATCGACGCCCATGTCGATCAGGCGTGCCAGATCCTCTGTCAAAGGCGAGCCACAGCAGCGGCGGCCGTGACGGACGATGCCCTGATCGGACTTCCGTTCGACCAGACGCAACCGGCCTATGAGCACTGGCGCGAACGCATCCGCCGACAGCTTTACCCGTCGCCCCTTCCGAGTCCATGAAAGCCTTCCCCCTCTCCCGCTATGCGGCCTCCCTGGCGGGCTTCGCCCTGGTCGGCCTGTCCTTTGGTCTGACCCAATATCCACGCCTGACGCCCACCGAGGCGGCGGCGTTGGCGGAACGCTTTCATTTCGTCCGGCGACCGCTGGTGGAAGTGGCCCACCCGCCGCCCCACAAGACCGTCCGCGCGGTTCATCCAAGTCTCGCCCGCATTTCCGCCTGGATTTCTTCGCTCGGTGCCGGCGTGACTCCGGCGGATCTTGACGGCGATGGCCTGCCCAACGATTTCGTGCAGGTCGATCCCCGGACCGA
>JAYTHD010000131.1:0-4756 GCA_043732975.1 Verrucomicrobiota bacterium | reverse complement strand
GTCAGGAATCATGCTGCCTTTTGTCAATACAATACTCGCCGCCGTACCGCCAGGCACTCAGGATGCCAATGCCGGCACCCGCGCCATGGTGCAACAGTTGGCGATGTTCGCCTTCATGGGCGTCGTGGCGTGGTTGTTGATCATCCGCCCCCAAAGCAAGAAGGCCGCCGAATTGGCCGCCCTGCTCAAGCAGGTCAAACGGAATGACAAAATCGTCACCTCCGGCGGCCTCGTGGGTGTGATCGTCGCCGTGCGGGACGATAGCGTCACCTTGCGGACCGGCGACAGCACCGTGGAAATAACCAAGAACTCAATTTCGCAAGTGACTGAAAAGGCGGCCTGATCCTCCCGGTCGACCAGTAGTCTGTCGCAAAACCCAGCTTTTAATTTCACCATGACCCGCAGCCATCTCTGGAAATTCCTGTTCGTCCTGCTGACGATTGCCCTGTCCGTGGGCTCCATCCTGCCCATCCGCCCCCGAAATCTGGTCGCCCAATTCGAAAAGGCCGCGACGGAGGGCGATACCAACAGCTTCCCGGTGCTGGAAGCTATTCTGGTGGCCGCCAAGAAACTGGATGCCGCCCGCCCGCAGTCCGGGTACTCCAATCTGGTGGAGGCCATCGGCACCACGGATGTGACCCAGTTTTTCCCGAAGAACTACGTGGATCTCAGTCAAACGTCGGACCCCAACCGAACCATCCTCAACCGCGTCCAACGGGATGCGGCGAGCAAATTCCGGCTCGGCATCGATCTCCAGGGCGGCACCTCGTTCGAACTTGAACTGGACCCCACCAAGGGCAATCAAAAGAACACGAACGGACTCGCCATCCGGTTGAACGATCAACAATTGGTCGATCAAGCCATGGGCGTGCTGCGCAAACGCGTTGACTCACTCGGTGTTTCGGAACCTGTGATCCAGTCCGCCGGCAACAACCGGTTGCTGGTACAATTGCCGGGGTTGTCGGACGCCTCGAAGGAAGACGCCCGGCGCCTGATCACCAAGGCCGCCTATCTGGAATTTCGTCTGGTGCATCCCAACAGCGCCGATTTGATCAACAGCGGCCTGATTCCGCCGGGTTACGAGGTCCTGACCGAACGGAGTCGGGACAACGCCACGGGTGAGACCCGGAGGAATCGCTACGTGGTCGGCGATGGACCCGAGCGGGGCCTGGACGGCCAATATCTGGAGACCGCGCAGGTCTCCCTGGATCCGGGAACGGGCAAACCCGAGGTGAACTTTGCGGTCAAGGAAAACGGCGTGACCCTCCTGCGGGAAGTCACCAGTGCGAACATCGGCCGGCAATTGGCCATCGTTCTGGACGGCGAGTTGATCTCCGCCCCGGTCATCCAGAGCGCCATGCCGAACGGAGCCGGACGCATCACGGGCAACTACACGATGAAGGAAGCCCAGGAGTTGGCCTCCACGCTCGAGAATCCCCTGGCCGCGCCGCTGCGAATCATGAGCGAGACCAGCATTGGATCCTCCCTGGGTGCGGAATCCGTCCAGGCCGGACTCAAGGCCTGCGTCTGGGGCGTGATCGCCGTCGCCATCTTCATGCTGGTTTACTACATGACGGCCGGTGCCGTGGCCAACGTGGCGCTCATGCTCAACATCCTGCTGCTGCTCGGCGTGATGTGCTCGCTCAATGTCACCTACACCCTGCCAGGCATCGCGGGCATCGTGCTCACGATCGGTATGGCCGTCGACGCCAACGTGCTGATTTTTGAGCGCATGCGTGAAGAGGGCGCCCTCGGCAAATCACTCCGGGGCACCATCGCCGCCGGCTACGACAAGGCCTTCGGAACGATTCTGGATTCCAACATCACGACGTTGATCTCGTCCGTGCTGCTGATCGCCTTCGGCACCGGTACGGTGAAGGGCTTCGGTGTCGCGCTTACCATCGGGTTGGTGGTCTCGATGTTCACCGCCTTGGTGGTCACCCGGTTGATCTTTGATTTCCTCGTCACCAGGGGCCTGCTCAAGAAGCTCCCGATGATGCACATCATCCGGGGATCGACCATCGACTTCTTGAAGTACGCCAAGCCGGCGTTCGCGGTCTCCTGGGCGTTGATTATCATCGGCGTCAGCTACGGCCTTTATCGCGGCAAGAATATGCTGGGCGTTGAATTCGCCGGTGGCGACAGCCTGACCTTCAGCTTCAATGCCGCGGCGAAACCGGGCGATGGCGACGTCCGCCGGGTGGTCGACGAATTGAAGCTCGGTGAATCCATCGTCCGGTACCAGACCGAAGCCAGCGGTCGCGAGTCGCTGTCCGTCACGGTGCCGCACGACGACACCATTGCGCCCGGGAAATCGGGTAATGGTCAGACGGCCGAAGCGGCGTTGGTCAAGGCATTCCCCAAAGCGCAACTGGTCCGGACCTCACTGGAATCCGTCGGGCCGTCGGTGGGCTTTGAAATCCAGAAATCGGCGATCATTTCCACACTGCTCTCGCTCTTCGGCATTCTGGTCTACGTGGCCTTCCGCTACGAGTTCAGCTTCGCCGTCGGCGCCGTGGTGGCCGTGATTCACGACGTCCTGATGACGGTCGGCTGGTACTGTCTGACCGGTCTCACCGGGCAGGGCCGGCAGCTCAACGCCACCTTTGTCGCGGCGATTCTCACCATCATCGGTTTCTCCATCAATGACACGATCGTGATCTTCGACCGGATCCGCGAGGATCTGAGGCTCGGCAAGGTGGGGACCTTCCGCGAGGTGTTGAACCGGGCATTGAACGAAACCCTCAGTCGTACCATTATCACCTCCGGCACCGTGTTCATCGCCTGTGTGATTCTCTTCGTCTTTGGCGGATCAGGCATCAACGACTTCGCGTTCACGTTCCTCGTGGGTATCATCACCGGCACCTATTCGTCCATCTACATCGCCAGCGCGCTGGTGTTCTGGTGGCACAAGGGTCAACGCCCGAACATCGGCTCCGGGGTCAATCCCGGAGCGCCGATCATGGATCCGACCGTGCTCAAGGAAGCCTGAATCCGCCCGTCTTCGAAAGCCGCAGACAAGCTTGTCTGCGGCTTTTTGTTTTTTTTGGGACCACGCTCCAGCACTCATAAATCTGGCGGCATCCCAAGGCGGCATCCACCGCACGCCAGCGTCTTGGAGTGCGTGTGATGCAGTCGGCGAAGTCACCGCTTTGGAATTGCGCGCCCCCAGGCAAAACGACTCCCGCCTACGCCAGACGCCTCGACGGAAGACAGGTTCCGTGCTTCTTTGCGTTTTTTGCGCCGTTTGCGTGAACCCCTCCGGGAATCCCACGACACGGAAAAAGGTCTCACGCAACGCCGCCAAGAACGCAACGCCGGATGGAAAATGAAAATGAAGGGGCGTCAAACAGGCGACCAAAGGACGGATGATCGATTCCTTCCCGCCTGGCCTTCGGCCAAAAACAGGTGGTGGGAGAGTCCCTCGCGCCACCCGCGCCGTGTTTGACGCCATCACCGCTTAGCTCGGCAGAGCCTCGCTCCACCTTGACTGCCGGCCCCCGGCCGCAAAACCGGTGGAGGCGAGAGTCCCTCGCGCCACCCGTGAGCGATGGTCCTGACGATGGCGCCAAGGGACGGACAGGGCACGAAGGGACCGGTGATTTGTCCCTAAACCTTGCACAGCGATCTTCCCCAAAATTTCCATGTAACACCCGACGACTTCATGACAATGCTTAGTGTGAACCGCGTCTCTTCTCACCACCACCGCTCTTATGTCGCCCGCTGATCCAAACGAAATCGGGGGCTTTGCCGAGCTGGTGCGCGAGCATCAAGCCGGTTTGCGCGCGTTCCTTCGCTCGCTCGGGGTCGAGCCGGATTGGGTGGACGACTTCGCACAGGAGGCCTTCATCATCGCTTTCCAAAAGCGCGCCATTTTCGAACCGGGCAAGGATTTTTGGTCGTTGGTTACGCGGGATCGCCCGGCATTTCGTCGCCAACGAACGCCGCAAGGAAGCACGTCACGCGCGGTTGTTGGATGAAGGGCTGGCCGACGTATTGATGGCCAACGCGCCCTACGAAGCTGCCAGCAGCGTCGATGCGGGCCAACTCACGCAGGCTTTGGAGAAATGTCTCGAGCGCCTGCTGGAACGTGGCCGGGCCCTGTTGCGACAGCGCTATGAGGCGAACGAAAACGCCACGGCCCTCGCCACTCGCTTTGCGATGACCGCGGAGGCGATCCGCCAGGCCCTGCTCCGATTAAGGCTCCAAGGGACAGGTGAATTGCTGACGGAAGCTTGGTGGTCTCGCTCCAACAAAACCTGCGCAACCGCCTGTCTTTGACCAAGCCAGGGATTGCCAACTGGGGCCAGACCTACCCGTATGACGCGGCGAAACGCTTGATCAGCCTGCCTGCCAGCAGCGGAACCATTCCGAACGCCACACTCCGGCCGCCGGGGTGTCGGGCGCGGCGTCCCGACTCGTCGCGAACATCGGCCTGCCGGTGATGACGGCCACAACGTCGATCGTCAATCTCTACGACAGCATTGGGCGGTTGACGTACAGCGTCCTCAACGGCAGCGGCAAGAGACGGGTGTTTTGCTCTTCTTTGCGTACTTTGCGCCTTTGCGTGAGCCCGCTGGGCACTTTCAACCGACAGCCGCGACTTAGATCATGGAACGGGTCGGCAAATATCCGTCCGTGACTGCAGGCAGTAGCTCCAATGCCACTAACTTTTGGTTGGGATATTTTTCAAGGATTTCACCGATTGCCGATGGTCCCCGATTAAGGCCGGGCCCATTTTGAAGAGTAGTTTCTC
>JAYTHD010000130.1:0-2651 GCA_043732975.1 Verrucomicrobiota bacterium | reverse complement strand
GTTCCCCCGTGTAGGCGAGGCGCGATTCATCGAAGGCGATCTGCGCGGCCGTCAACACCACCCGCGCCCGCACCGCAACGCCGCTGCCCGTGCCGGTGGACGATTCCAATTGCCCGGTCACACGGTAACTCGGCTTGGTGTCGTCGGAGTTGTCGAGGTCGGACAACCGCAATCGCACCGGGCCGTTGGCATCCGCCGGCGGACAATCGGTCCGTCCATAAACTCCCGTCACAAGCACTGCTTGACCCGGCATGATGACGATGGGTCGGGGCTCCGGCGTCGTATAGCCTTCCCCGGTCGTCGCATCACGAAACACAATCAGATGGGTGCCGGCCGGCACCTCCGGCACGGTGCCGCCGCTCGCTTGGACCAGGTCGATGCCGTCCAGTGTCCACGTCGCACCCGGCACATCGACCGGGCCGCCGACTGCTGGATCGGCCCGTCGCAAATCAACGCTGAGGCGGCCCACGGCACCTGGGCCCTGAGGATAAATATACGTATAAGTCCCGACGACGCCCGCCACCACCGTCACCGTCAGTCGGGTCGGTTCGGCAAAACCGGCGAGCGGTTGGAACACGACCGGGTGCTCGCCGGGCGGGATCTTCAGGAGGGAGTCGCCGCTGGCATGCCAGGCCCGCTCCCACGCGAGCCGCCAGAGTCCGCCGCCGGAGGGTTCAAGGATGTCCCCGCGAACACCACCGACCGCCGTTTCCGGGGAACGATATTGGAGCCACCAATCTGTCACGGTGGCAGGATCCTCGTCGTCGCGGATGACGACCTCGACCTCGGCCGGATCGCCGAGGACAAAGCCGGCGCTGGGATTGGCCAAGCGCACCCGGAAGGATCGATCACCGTCGGCCAGGAAATTGTCATAGATCGGTACCCGCACGGACTGTTCGATCAGGTCCGCGTCAAACGCGAGTGGGGTGAAAGGAGTCGGGACAAAATCCCGACCGGGCTGAGCGATGCCTCCGACCGTGCCAAACTCGACGACCCCGGCACCCCCCGTGATTCGGCGGACGCGAAGTTCCACCATCCCGTCCGCTTCGGAGATTTCGACCCGATTGGTGGCAAAGCGGAAGATCGGTGCAGGCGGCGCGGTGATGGCGAGTGTGAATTGGCCGCTGGCCTGCAGCGACGGGTTGCCATCGTCGCTCGCGGTGACGGTTATGATATGGGTTCCTCCCTGATCTGGCGTGCCGCTGAACAGGCGGGAAGGCGCATCGAATGCGAGCCATGCTGGCAGTCCGGTGGCGGTGAAACGGAGATGCTGATTGGGGTCGGGGTCAAGGAACGCGCCCGTTGGCACCGTGAATTGGAACGGATTGCCGACGTCGCCTTGCTGGTCGGGGAGAGATCCGGTGAGAAAAACCGGGGGCACATTGATGGGCCGGCCGATGGTGATGCGGGCATTTCCGGTGTCGCACACATAAAGATTGCCGGCCGGATCGAAGGCGATCCCATAGGGGAAACGGAACCGGACATTGGCACCGGTCAGGCCCTGCTTGCCCACCACGGTGCTTACCGTGCCGTCCGGGGTCACGCGGCGGAGGAGACTGTTAAAGGAATCAGCGACGAAAACAGCCCCGGCACCGTCAATCACCAACCCTTGGGGACTTCTGAAACTCGCGGCTGAGCCGACCCCATCCGCCGATCCGAAAACTCCGGGTTGACCCGCCAATGTGGTGACCTTTCCTTCGGGGGTGACTTTGCGGATCGTATAATTTTCGGAGTCTGCCACATAGACATTGCCGGCGTTGTCCACCGCCACTCCGCCGGGGCCATTAAATCTTGCGGCCCGACCGATGGCGTCCTTCGATCCGGGAATGCCGGGCTGTCCCGCCAGAGTGCTGACCGCACCGGCCGGCGTCACTTTGCGGATCGAATGGTTGTCGGTATCCGCCACATAGACATTGCCGACGGCGTCCACCGCCACCCCGGTGGGGCGATTGAACTGCGCGGAACCCCCGGGACCGTCCCGGGTGCCGGTTTCGAAGGGACTGCCGGCCAGCGTGGTCACCTTGCCTGCAGCCGTCACTTTGCGGATCGTTTGATTCCAGGAATCGGCCACATAGAGATTGTCGGCGCCGTCCACGGCGATGCCGGAGGGCGAGCTGAAACGGGCGTCACTGCCCTTGCCGTCGGAGAAACCACCGTTGAGATGATTGCCTGCCAGGGTGGTCACCAAGCCGTCCGCCGTCACTTTGCGGATCGTGTCGTTGCCCCAATCTGCCACGTAAACCGTGCCGGCGTGGTCCACGGCCAGGCCCCGGGGGGAGTCGAAACGGGCGGTGCTGCCGGAGCCATCGATTGAACCCTTCGGTACACTCCCGGCCACGGTGGTCACCGCGCCTTCCGGTGTCACTTTGCGCAGCGTGGTGTTTCCGGTGTCCGCCACATAGAAGTTCCCGTCGCCATCCCGCGCAAAGCCCAAGGGCTTGGAGAATCGGGCCGCCTCTCCGAATCCGTCCTCGCTGCCGAACAGTTGAGTGATATCTGCATGTCCTGCGAGGACTTCAAAGAATCCCGGCGGAACGCCTTTTAAAATCCCGGCTTCGCCCATCACATAAATGTTGCCGACGCCGTCCACGGCCAGGGCGGCGGCCATGTACTCAGGGTAATAGTCACCAAAAATGGAGCCCCCGTGCAAT
>JAYTHD010000129.1:0-5735 GCA_043732975.1 Verrucomicrobiota bacterium | reverse complement strand
CCTTGGATACCGCCTACCATATGGCCGTCATCCAGGGCGTCCAGCAGGTGCCGCGAGTCGCGGATCTATTGCTGCCGCTGAGTGATGGAAAGCTTCTGGTCGTGGGAAGGGAGCTGGAGTCGATTGACGACCAGCCGGTTTACCGGCTGGGACGATTGCTGGAAGACGGCCAATTGGACACCTCGTTTAGTCTGGCTCCGGAATTCATTGATCCAGCAATCGACCAAAACTCCTATCATCTCGCTTCGATCCAAGCCCTGGCAGCCGCGCCGGGCGGAAAGGTGATCGTGGCAGGATCTTTTACCAGCCCCGACTTTCGCCCCCATTATCAGGCATTGGTTGCACGGTTGAATGCCGACGGCAGTCTGGATTCCCTCTTTGATTCGGGGACGGGTGACGCCAACACAACTTCCGGTGGATTTTTTGCACCGGCGGTTGCCTTGCAGGCCGATGGGAAGGTTTTGGTCGGGGGATACTTTCCCAGTTTCGACGGTTATCCTACCGATGGGTTGGTCCGGCTCTTCGGGGGTGACCAGACGCTCCCACTCCCTGCCCGAATCTTCGCCCTCACAGTGCCACCATGGGCCGGCGAGCATTTCCAAGTTCGGGTGGCTGCTGATCGGGGCCAAAGGGTCGTCATCGAAGCCGGCCCGACAATTGGCGCCGGTCCGTGGGCACCGTTGGCTACCAATCAATCGACGGGGGTCCCAATTTGGTTTACCGATCCGGCGGCGCCAGGGACGCAGAGATTCTATCGGGCGGTCACTCGTTGATTCGTTGACAGACACGTCCGTATTGGATACAAATATGCGCAAATACATCGGCCTTTTCGTTGGGGGAATTGTGGCATTCTTTACCCTATTATTTCTTGTCGGAATACTCAGCGCATCCAGCGGCAGAAATATATTTATGGACGGTGCCGCCGGATGGCCGTGGTTGGTCGCCTTGCCCATTGCGGTCAGCATCGGTTATATCGTCGGCCAGAAGATTTCTGCACCGAACATAAAGTGACCCCGTAGCCGCTCGTGTGAACTCCAGAGGGGAATGGAACTTGCGACGAGGTTTGCGCCTTCCGGCTGGCGGCGTGGCGGGCCGAAAGGAAAGTTGGCACATTAGGCTCGTTGGTGTCACCAACCGTAAATCGCGCCCGCTGACTATCCGTCGATGAAGCCCGACAGGCAGGTAATCAAGGCGAAAAGTGGACCAAGGTGGTTGGTCGGCTCCGGACTTCACTCCAAATGGGCACAAATCCCCCAAAGCCCTTGCCCCCTCCGCACAACCGCCGCAGACTGTCCCAAAATGAACGCCGCCGCGAAGTCAGATTTCCCTTTCGGCGGAGCGCTGCGTTGTGTTTCAACGCACGTTTTATGAACGCTTGGCTCCTCGTAATGGACCGGCCAAGCGCCTGGAATTACCCCCCGGCTGCCGCGGTCGAAATCCGCCTCCAGACAGAATAGGAAATGAAAAAACTGGGGACCACTTCATACCCCCGGTCAGGCCACCACCATCACCGCTGCATGCCCACCCTGAACTACAAGGCCTTGGATTCACGCGGCCACGAAACGAGGGGCACCCTCGATTGCCGGGATAAGGACGAGGCACGAGAGCGATTGGAGTCCATGGGTTTCCATCTCGTCCATTTTTATCCTGACGAATCTACCGGGCCGACGGAAGTTTGCGCCCGGCCATCAGGAATCCGTTTTTTTGGCCTTATGGTCTGCCTGTTTGCCGTCGCCTTTGCGCTGACGACCATCGGGCTACCGCTTTGGCAAGCCCGGGAAGCCCGGGATTGGGAGCGCACTCCCTGTGAGATCCTCTCAAGTCAAATACACTCGGACACGGAAACGATGCGCGCGATCATCCGATTTCGCTACCAATTCCACGGGCAGACTTTCGAGTCCCAACATTTTCAGTTTGGCGACATGAGCAGCGGTTCCCCCGCAATGCACCAAGCCCTGGTGGCTGCGTATCCTGCCGGCCTGATAACGAACTGTTTCGTCAATCCGTTGGATCCGACGGAGGCGGTCATTCTTCATTCCAACTGGCGGGCCTTCAGTACCTGGATCTTCTTCTCGGCGCTCTTCCTGGCGATGGGAATCAGTCTCCTGTTTGTTCGCGAGAAAGTTCCTGAAGGCTAAGAAACTTCACCGGCATGGATTCATAAAAAGGCAAAGGCCATGGGGTCGAATCCCCGGCGCCGCCGCCGCATACTTCAACCCGCGCACCTCCCGCACATATCCAATGCGGGGGACGACGCGAAAAGCGGCCAAAGCTGCGGGTTTGAAATGCCGGGTGGAGGTGCTGACGCTCTATGTGATGTCCGATCACCTCGCCGCGCTGATCCCGGCCCTGCAGGCCGGAGATGCTGGGGTTGGCGAGATCCAAGGCGTTGCCCTGGGCTGAAAAATTGCAGCCCGTTGGGTCTTGGAAACACGGGCGCATCTCCGATGGGTCGCGGAGAGTCGGTTGAGGCCTTCGCAGGCCCGGAGTTTTCAGTCACCACGAAGTCAGCTCGCAACGTCTCCAGCAAAGTCGACAACCCTGTCAGGCGTTCTGGGAATACAGACGTCACCCACCCGCCAACCGCGCCGCTGCCCTCCCTCTCAACGCACCCAGGCGACGGCTGGAACATTCTTGTCCGGCACCCTATGCGGGATGCCCGGGCCAAAGGGCTTTGACACCGGGACAGAGCCAAACCAACGTTGGCGAATGCAACTCGCGGCAAAATCTTCTTGCCTGCTCCGAGGAATGTTCAAGGCACATCACTTCACCGCTTAAAATCCTGTTATGAGACCTTCTGCGCTCCTTTTCCTGGCCCGCTTTTTCGCCGCCGGCCTGATCGGACTAAAACTCCTCGCCCACGACGTCGTCTGGTGGGTGGATCCCGACTCTTCGGCCCCGGTCTTTGACTTCTACTATCCCTTCGAGTTTAAGGACTACATATCCATTGCGCCGAGCCTACTGGAACCCTGCACGGTGGTGGTGAACCTGGATCCGCCAAGCTCGACGCTCATCAGCGCGAAGGTCCTTGACCCGAACCCAGACAATGTTGTTGATATCCAGGTCACTGTTTTGCGGGCGCCCAACGGCACCTTTGAAAACGCGACGGTGTCCGGGGAATGGCATGCGACGGGGTTACCGCTCAAATCCGGCTGCAACTCGGTGATTCCCAACAAGTTTTCGGTGCCGGTCAAGGTTTTTGGCAAACCCATCAGTTGGCAGATCATGCGGTCGATCGACAACAAGTGGCTCAATATCGACCCCGGGTTTCATTGTGCCTTGCTGTATGCGTCGTCGCTATCGGGTCCGTGGTCGGTGATCGGGAAAGGCCGGATGTTCTCCGTGAATTCGGAAATGCCCGCCGGCTTTTACATGCGAACGACCCGCGTCGGCGGTTTCGCCAGCGGCACTGTCACCGATGGCGCCAACAAGCCGCTTTCCGGGATCTCGCTCGGCTTGCAATATGGCGGGGAGAAGATCTCGACGGATCTTTTCGGCAACTACTCGTTTTCCACCCGTCTGCCCTACGGGTTGAATGTTTTGACCGTCTCCAACAAGATTGGCGCCAGCCTCAACGTGGAAGTGCCGGCCACCACCAACGCCGTGGTCGGTATCAAGGCCGCCATGGATGCGGACCCGCCGGTGGGGGTCACCAATGGCTGCAATTACACGCCGTGGTGTGCCATTGGATTCGGCACCATGGCTGGCGGACAGACCCCGGTATATTTTTCCGGTGGGGCGAATCCGCCGAAAACGGGTACACCGGACTGCGGCCAGATCCAGCTCACGGTGACCAATCCGGCCGGCGTGACGACCCCGATTGCTCCGGGAACCTCCCATCACCAGAACTCCGGACCCAACCCGGCCTCCGGGACGTGGAGAGTGACCGTTACGGTTTGTGGCAAGACCAAAACCTGCACGATCGACGTTCCCTGAATCCTGCCGGCGTGGTGCCGGCATATTTTATTGTGAATATTAATACTCCATGAATCCCGCACCTGACCGCCATGCCGGCTACGACAAGCGCCGCCTTTTCCTGCTCAGCGTGATCGCCCTCGCCACCACCGGTGTGGGCTTCAGCATTCGCGGCAACATCGCCAGCGAATTACAGACGTCGCTCTTCGATGCGGTGGACAAGGTCCACAGCGCGGAAATGGTGGCGGCCTGTCTGGGCGTGGTTTTTCTGGGTTATGCGTTTACCATCGCCTTGGGAAGTCTATTGCTCGACTTCATCGGAATGGGACGCCTGCTGTGCGCCTCGGGGACCCTGATGTCGATCGGTTCCATGATCGTCATTTTCTCGGAAAAGCTGCAGGGATTCTTCAGTCTCTACAACGTGGTGTGGACGGGGATGCTGGTCCTGGGTGTGGGTCAGGGTCTGGTCGAGACGGTGATCAATCCCCTGGCGGCCACGTTGTATCCGGACGAAAAGACCCACAAACTCAATATTCTCCACGCCTGGTGGCCCGGCGGAATCATCATCGGAGGGCTGCTGGGGCTGGGGTTGGGCCAATTGCATTTCAACTGGCAGATCCAGATGGGAATGATCCTGCTGCCCACCTTTGTCTTCGCGTTCCTGGCGGCGACCACCCGTTTTCCACCTTCGGAGCGGGTCGCGGCGGGGGTGCCGGCCAGCGAGATGCTGAAGGAAGTGTGGCGGCCATTTTTCCTGTTGTGGTTCCTTTCGATGTTTCTCACCGCGGCTTCGGAATTGGCACCGGGACAGTGGGTGGATATGGCCCTCACCCGAACGGTCAACATGAAGGGAATCTGGCTGCTGGTGTATGTGAGCGGCCTGATGTTTGTGATGCGTCATTTCGCCGGACCGCTGGCGCACAAGTTGTCGCCCGTCGGTCTGCTGTGGATTTCCTGCCTGCTGGCATCCATCGGCCTGGTGTTATTGAGCGTGGCGAATTCGCCCGTCACGGCGCTGTTGGCCGCCACGGTATGGGGCGTCGGGGTTTGCTACATGTGGCCGACGATGCTGGCCGCCGCCTCGGAGCGTTTTCCGCGTGGCGGAGCGCTTTTGATGGGATTGATGGGCACCGGGGGCACGCTTTCGATTTTCTTTGTCCTGCCGGAGATGGGGCGGTTGTTTGACAACGCCAAGATCCGGGCGGCCGGCGGCGAGGCGGCGTTCCAGGCGTTGTCCGGCAATAAACTCAACGAAGTCCTGACCTACGCGTCACAATACTCCTTCCGGGTGGTGGCGATCCTGCCGGCAATCTTGTTGGTTGTCTTTGGTGGCATCTGGCTTTATGACCGCGCCCGCGGCGGCTATAAGGCGGTCAAGATCGGCTCGTAACGGGTGGCCGCGCGGAGACTGATAGCGCCAGGAAATGCGGTGCAACGAAGGGACTGGGGTGTCACCACGCTCTGGCCCCGCTCGAGCCGCGCGTGCGTGCGGGACATTTGTGGTCATTCGCAGCGTGTCATTCGGACCAGATCGGGAACGCCACCGCCATCAATGCGTCGGAGATTCTTGGGAATCTTCCATTGGATTCTCTGACCTCAGCTCTTCTGCAAATCAGGCGAGCCGGATCTCGACCCATCGGAGAGGCGCCCGATCCGGTCAATCAAAGTTGACGTTTCAGGCGAAAAAACTGCTGCACTGGACCCACCTTGAGCGTGATCTTTGTAAGCGGTAACCCGAGCACATCTATCCCGGGCCGGCCGGGCGGTGGTAGTGTTTGGTGATGAACACGAATGGAGAGCGGGCGCGCTGGGTGGAGCGG
>JAYTHD010000128.1:0-6902 GCA_043732975.1 Verrucomicrobiota bacterium | reverse complement strand
CGCCCGGGCACCGGCCCACCGCGTAATGGCCACCGCTTCCGCCCCATCATTGAGCACCGTGCCCGTACCGTGGGCGTTGACATAGTCGATCTCCCCGGGACCCACGCCCGCGCTCCGGCACGCGGCCTCCATCGCGGCCACGGCGGCATCGCCGGCCGGATGCGGCTGGGTCAGATGATGCAGATCCGTTGCCGCCCCATAGCCCACCAATTCCGCGAAGATCGTCGCGCCCCGCGCCTCGGCGTCCGCCAGCGGTTCGAGCGCCAGGACGGCCGCCCCTTCGCCCAACGACAACCCATCCCGCGTGGCATCGAAAGGCCGGCAGGTCGTGGGCGACAGGGCCTGCAAGGAATCGAAGCCTCCGAAGATCAGCTGACTGATCGCATCGTAACCCGCCGCCAGCGCCCGCGGCGCCCGCCCGTTCCGCACCAATTCCCAGGCGTGACCGATGGCGTTCGCCCCGGAGGCGCAGGCGTTCGCGATGACCGTCACCGGGCCTCGCACGCCGCAGGTCCGGCTGACGACCACGGCCTGGCGATACGCCTGATAGCCGATCGCGCGCGTCGGCTGACCCCGGGCGGCCCGGGGATTTTGCTGCGCGGTTCGAAAATAACTTTCGCCCAGACTCATGCCGCCACCCGTCGTCCCCACCACGGAACTCGCCGCTTCACCGTCCGCCCAGCCGGCCTGCCGAAGCGCATCCTGCGTGGCCCAAAGCAATAATTGCCCCGCCCGGTCGAGCAGCACCTTTTCCCGCGCACTCAACCGGGCGGCCATCGCCGGACTTGGCGGGGGCACCGTGGCTTCGGCCGCCATGCGCACTCGCTGTCGTGAAACCTCGAAGGTCGTGACCGGACGAAATGCCGTCTGGCCGCAGCGAAAACCAGTCGCATTGACCTCGAGGCCCGCGCCGAAAGGCGTCACCAGGCCGCAGCCGGTGACGACGACACGCCGGACACCGGGAGTGGAGGCGACGGGAAACAACATGTCCGGCGGGAACACCTCACCCGGGAACCAGTTCGGTCTCCAGGACGGCGAGAGCATGGCGCCAGTGTTCGATCAATCCGGTGGGCGAAACCTCCAAGCCTTCCTGATCGATCGCCTGCAGCACCCGGGCTTCATCCATGATGATGCGTTCGCGTTTGTAGAGCAGGTAGTCGCCGCGGTTCTCGGCCGGCGTCAGATTGATCGTGCAGAGATTCGCACCCGCCCGCAGGCCACGTCGATAGCCGTCCGCGCCGCCGGCCAGATTCAGCGCGCTGACCGCCGGGATCACCAGGGGCGGACGCATCAGCCTCAACGCCGCAATGCAATTCAGGCTTTCATCGACGCCCGCCACCGGGCAGCGGGTCAGTGGCGTGGATTCGCCTGGGATGAAGGGACTCACACTGCAGCCGTCGAGCGGCAACTCCTGCGCCAGCCGGAAGCAATCCAGCAACGCCCCGCCATCCTGTCCTGGCAGGCCCGCGATGAATCCGGAACTCACCCGCCAGCCCCGGGCTGCCAGGAGTCGGATGTGCGCGACCCGTTCAGCCAAAGTTCCCGGCGCTTCGAGTTGTTCATACCGCGCCGCGCCCGCGAGTTCGAACTTGACGATGTAGAGCGCGGCGCCCGCGGCCTGCAGTTCGTCATAGAGCGATCCGGTCAACGTGCCGAGACAAACGCTGACCCCGAGCGAGGTCTCGCGGCGCAGGGTGCGAATCAGGGGCAGGACCACTTCGCGCACCGCGACCGGATCCTCGCCGGTTTGGATATTGACGTCGGTGACACAGTCCGGGCGGTGATGGATCAGGAGGTCCGCCAATTGCTCATGCCGGGCCCGATAGCGGTCCAAAGTGCGATTGTCCCGCCGCATGCCGCAGTAATGACAATTTTCGCGACAATAGTTGGAAACCTCAACCACGGCCCGGACGAAGACCCGCCGGCCAAACTGTTCGCGGGCCTGCGCCAAGGCCCGTGCATGCAGTTCTGCCTGCACCACGCCTCGTGACTCCAGGGTGCCCACGTCCGGAAACCATTGGGAAACCATCGGGTCGAATAGAGCAGCGGCACCGCCAGACCGGCAAACCAATTGTCCGGGCGCTTCCGCGGGGGTTTGCGACAAAGTTCTTCTGCTGGCCGGAAGGCTCCCGCGGAGGCGCGGAGACGCGGAGAGAAGAAGCGATACGGTGCCCACGACTTCTCCGCGTTCTCGGCGTTTCCGCGGGAGAACGCGTCACCCAAACCTCGTGAGGAATCGGCGGTGACCCGGTATATCTTTTCGACTACAGGACTGGCCGGACGGACCGCGCTGACCGGCTGGGCCGGCAGGATCATGATTCAACCCGTCATTCTTCGAGAACTCACCGCGCTGGTGCATCGCCCGGAATTCGGGCGGGATCGCTGGCGCGTGGGCTTGATCGGCATCCTCCTCCTCGGCGTCGGCGTGTTGATGGTTCAGGTCGGCGGGGGAACCGGCATCGGCGGAACGATCTTTGGCTGCCTCGCGTGGATCCTGTGGACGTGCTGCGCGCTGTTCGGTGCCTCCGTGACCGCCGATACCCTCAGTCGCGAACGCCGCGAAGGCACCCTGGGCCTGCTGTTTCTCACGCCGCTGAGCGCCTGGGAAATCGTGACGGGCAAGCTCGCCGGCGGCGCCGCCCACGCGTTCTACCGCCTGCTCACGTTGTCGCCCATGCTGACCGGGACGCTGTTGCTGGGGGGAATCACTGGAGTCCAGATCATCGCCGTCGTGGCGGTTTGTCTCAACACCCTCTTCCTCGCCCTCGCCTTCGGAGTCTTCGTCTCCAGCACCCAGACGGACGACCGCGCCGCCTTCAATCTGACCTTCATCGGCTTCCTCGGTGCGTCGCTGTTTCCGTACGGCGTGGATGCCGTCCTGCCGGCCGCACCGTTTTTCACCTGGAGCGGCGAATCCATCTTCCTGCTGCTGAGCCCGGCCCATCCGATCCGGCTGCTGGCCTCGCAGATTTGGTTGGGCCGCCTGATTGTCCCTTCCGTGCTCGTCTCCGTGGCCATCCACCAAGTGATCGCCTGGACCTTGCTCGCGGCCACGGCGGCGCGTTGTCGTCAGGTGGCTCTGGAATACCCCACGAATCGTCTCGCGGTGCTGGCGCAGAGAATCCGTCACTGGTGGCTTTTTGGCTCCCGCACCAAACGCCGTCGTCATCGCGAGCGTTTGTTAATGATTGACCCGATCGCATGGCTGGCCCTCCGGCATCAT
Source organism: Verrucomicrobiota bacterium (assembly GCA_043732975.1). Classification (GTDB taxonomy): domain Bacteria; phylum Verrucomicrobiota; class Verrucomicrobiia; order Limisphaerales; family UBA9464; genus CANIZL01. The sequence continues at coordinate 3,679 of JAYTHD010000128.1, read as the reverse complement.
CGCAAGCAACTCTATGTCTGGGTCTTCTACCTCCTGCTCACCGCTTTTGCCGTCGGTCTGATATTCTCCGACAGCAGCGCCAGTGCGGCCATCGTGACCTGCTTCATCTATGGATTTCTGGCAATTCTCAAAGCGTGGTTGATTTCGGAAACCTGCACCCGTCTCGTGGACGACCGCCGCTCCGGTGCGATGGAATTGATCCTGACGACGGAAACCTCCGCCCAAGGCTGGATCTGCGGTCAGAGCATCGCACTAAAACGACTCTTCCTTCATCCGCTGCTGACCTGCGCCGTCCTGCTCGCCGGGGCCGTCGTGTGGAACCTGCCGTATTCCAGGGAAATATTCGAGCCGGGAAACCTTTTCATCCTGTTTGTGATTGTCTCGGTGACCGTCCTGGATCTCCCGGCCATCTATTGGATGTGTCTTTGGGAGGGATTGTCCGCACCGACGGTCAATCGCGCCACCGCCCGGGTTTCCAGTCGGGCCATTGTGCCGGCGGCCTTCGTGTCGCTGCTGAGCTATCTTGCCTGGCTGCTTCTGCATTTTAATTGGGGCACGGAAGTGGAGCCGCCCGGGGTGATCTTCTGCGGCGGCTTCTGGCTCATCCTCAATGCCGCGATCGACATCGCCCTGTACCGGTTCGCCCGTCCGCGCGTGCAGAAACGATTTCAGGAAATCATCGCCGACGGAACGGCAGCAAGCGCGCCGGCGGCGGAGAGTGACCGGCATGCGGGCCGGGGATTCCGCCGGTTCCTGGCGTGGCATGGATCCGCAAGTCGCCGCCACCCGTTCGTGACCGCAGGAATCGTCATTCTCGGCGGGGCAGCGACCTTCATCTGCGTCCGCAACGCCCTTTGGGATCGACGGGTCGAAGTGGCGCGCGAGCAGCTTTGGAAAGTGGGTGTTCCCAGCCAGCTTCCGCCCGCCGTGGGGTTGAATCAGGCGAACTCCGAGACGACTGCCATTGCCGTCCAGACCCTCCTGCAGGATGCCCGAAAATTGAGCAATCGAGGCCTCTCCTTTCACAAGTCTACCGATCCCTACGCCCGGACGAATCGCACGGCGATTCTGACATCGATTCAACCATTCGACGCGCTCGCCGACCAGATCCTGGCCCTGCCCGCGGACGCCAAGATTCCGTGGGGATCGATCCTGACGGATCCGTGGGGTTTCTCCGTCTCCACCGCCCCGCTGGAAAGGGCGGCCCTGGCCCTCGCGATCCGCTTGCAGGACGCCGTCGAAGCGGGTGTTTCCGCTCCCAAAGCTCTGAGCCGCCTCACCGCTCTGGACCGACTATCTCAAAAACTCGCCACCGCGCCGACGCCCGGGCAATTCCGCAGCTCCCAAGCCGTCGCCGGGCAGACGGTCAACGCGGTCGTTCACTGGCTCAATGCCGATACGCCGGCTCGTCCGGACCTGACCACCATTTCCAATCTTCTCGCGCGGATGGATTCCTGGGAGGCCGCGGATCGGCAGTTGCTAATCCTGCCCGCGATGGTGGAACACTTCCGACAGAATCCCGCAACGCTGCGTTTTGGTTCCGCCGGCGCGTTCAGCAGGGCCGTCGAACTGCTGACGCCCGGATCCCGGGTGAGCGCCGTCGCTGCCTTGCAACAGACCCGTCAGGCGCTGGAGGCGAAGAATCTTCCGGAAGCCCGGCGACTGTCCTTGATCGACACGCTCCTCGACGCCCCCAGCTCAGCTTCGATTGCCTACTTTGATCTTACGTCCATCTGCAAGGACACCTTTAACACGTATCTGGCCCACGCGAATTTGCTCGGAAGGGTCCGCAGTTTGCGCGCCGCTCTCATGGTGGAGGCATTCCGGAAATCCGAGCGGCGACTGCCGCGCGATCTGAAGGAAATCACTTCTCAAAATTCATCGAGCTGGCCGTCCGATCCGATCTCCGGTGAGCCCCTTCGTTTTGTGCCTACTTCGCTCGGATATCAGATTGTCCGCCCGCATTCCAAAATTGCCAATTTGGGCAACAAGGACGATACCGTTTTAGAGATCCGCACGGACATCCACTGAGCCTCCCCCATGTTGGCTAGCATTGATCCGTCACCCGTCCTGAATTGCCTCGTGGTGATCCCGTGCCACAACGAGGCCCGGGCCATCGCACAGTTGATCCCGGCAGTTCGCGACTATCTGCCGCACGTTCTGGTGGTCGACGACGCCTCCACCGATGCCACCGCCGCTCTGGCCAAAAGTGCGGGTGCGGAAATTCTCAGTCTCGCTTCCAATCAGGGAAAAGGCGCCGCTGTGCACGCGGGATTGCGCCTGGCCAAGGATCGCGGATATCGGTGGGTCCTCTTGATGGATGGCGATGGACAACACGCACCGGAAGACATTCCGGCGCTTCTGGCGGCGGCGGCCATTGAAGATCGCCGCGTTCAGATCATCGGCAACCGCATGCCGGCCGCGCGGGCGATGCCATTTGTTCGTCGCGTCACCAACCGCGTGATGAGCGCCGTGCTTTCAGCGCTGAACGGCACCACGTTGCCGGATACCCAATGCGGGTTCCGCCTCTTGCGGTTGGACGACCTGTCGCCGGTGTCGACGACCTGCACGCGCTTCGAAATCGAATCGGAGCTGTTGCTGACCAGCCTCGCTGCGGGCGCACCGGTCGTCTTTGTCCCCGTGCAATGCCGCTATCACGATTCACCGAGCAAGATTCGTCCGCTTCGCGACACGCTTCGCTGGTGTCGTTGGTTGTGGCGGTCCCGCGCGCGTTTCGCCCAGGCCCGCCAAGCCCTTTCAAATCCGCTTGCCTCGAACGCTACGGCGCCTGAAGCCTTTTCGCTTACGAAAACCGAATACGTGGAATCCGCTTCCTCACCCCCGCCGGCCCGATCGCTTTTGCGTCGCAGCCTCGGCCTGCTCCGGCGCATCGCCTTCTTCGTGCTGATGGCGTTCGTCATGGGTGCCGCGATGGATTGGAGCGCGCGTCGCTCGCGTCCCGATCAGCCGGCCGGCTTCTGGTGGGGCATGCTGCACGGCGCACTCATGCCCGCGGCGCTGCCCACGCTATTTTTTGGCAAGGACGTGACCATCTATGCCCCGCACAATCGCGGCATTCCGTATAAGCTCGGCTACACGATGGGCGTCAATGGATGCGGCGCGCTATTCTTCGGGATGGCCTTTTGGAAGCCCCGGAAGCCCTCACCGGCCGGCTCGTAGTCCGCCCGCAGTAAACGGGGGTTCTGAGCGGACATTTAACCGCGGATTTCACGAATAACGCGGGTGGGACCTTATCCATGGCCTCCGCATCATCCGCGATTCCTTCTTCCCTGGCTCACGACAGGGCACCTCCTCTCCCGATAGAGAGATGCGGAGTGGACCGATGAACTAAAATATGCAAAAGAATCTCCCTCGCGGCTCTCAATCCGCCCAGATTGATCACCACAATGAGCGCCAGAAGCCAGATGACCGGTTTGGCAACCCTAAGTTTTGGTCGGGCAAGCACCGCGCCTTGGCGTCGCTGGTTGGCCCTGCTGGCTTTCCTGTTCACTTGGGGCGCCGCGGCGCAAGCGCAGATTCCGACCGGCGGCACGGTGGTGGCGTGGGGAAGCAACGAGAGTGGTCAAACCAACGTTCCGGTTGGCTTGAGCGGGGTGACGGCCATCGCGGCGGGTGCCGCGCACACCGTGACCTTGAAGAGCGATGGCACGGTGTTGGC
>JAYTHD010000127.1:0-2674 GCA_043732975.1 Verrucomicrobiota bacterium | reverse complement strand
CCTGGTCAAATTGTCGTGAGCGGACCGCACGTCCAACCGGGGTATCTCAACGGCGTGGGCGACGCCGAGACCAAATGGAACATCGAGGGCACCGCGTGGCATCGGACCGGTGATTCCGGCCAACTGGATTCCCAAGGCCGGCTCTGGCTATTGGGCCGATCAAGTGAACGGATTCAAGATGCCCGGGGAACACTTTATCCGTTTCAAGTCGAATGCGCGGCGCACCAGCATTCCGGCGTCGAGCGATCCGCCCTCATCGCTCATCGCGGTGAACGGTGGCTCGTCGTGGAAGTGCAGGCCGGCCAACCCCGTCCGAACCTGATCGCCGCGCTGGCCTGGGCCGCACTCGACCGAATCCACTATGTCCGAAGAATTCCAGTCGACTCCCGTCACAACGCCAAGGTGGACTATCCCGCTCTTCGCAAAATGCTGGATTGAGGTCAGACGCATTTTCGCTGGGTCCCGGAGGGTCCGTTGATGTCTCCGCAAGCCCTGTCGCAGGCGCATCTCTAATCGGCCGCACTCCCCACGCTTCGTGTATTCCGCGAGGTATTGGACTGCAGAAGTCCCCCACCGATTTCACGGGCGGAAGCCAATGAAGACGGCAATCATCGTGAGAAGTCCAACCTCGCGAAAGTCCGTGAAGAAGTCGAGTTGTCCCATCGCGCTGAACGCGCGCCGGGGAATCTGGGGCTGCGCGGCAACACGGCCCTACCTACGATTTGACCACCATCTGTTTCGCGCGGGATACGCCGGTGGCGGAGGATGACAAATGCCAGTACGGCTATGGTCGGGATAGGGTAATCTCAGGGTGCCAGGACGGCGCGATAGAAACGCGCCGATCCGTCGGCCGGGAGATCGGCGAACGTGAAGCTTCCGTTGTCCGTCGCGGATACGTCGGCTGCCGCCGCGACGGACGTCCAACCGCTCGGCAACGACAGTTCGTCGGCGTATTGCAACCGATAGGCGGATCCCGGCACGCCGGTGAAATTCAAGGCGAGGCGGCCGCCGCTGTGGTTCACGCCGACAATTTTTGGCACGGAATCGAATGGCGTTGCGATCTCGGTGACGGTGACCACGCCCGTCGTCGAATGGCCCCCGGGCCCGTCGCTCAACGTGTATTCGAACCGGCCGTTTCCGGCCTTGGCTTGGGGCGCTGCATACGTGACCCAGCCGTCCGCCGATCGCACCGTCGCGCCCTCGGGCCAAGCATTTCCGACCCCGGTGAGATTCAATGGGTCCGAATCGGCATCAGTGTCGTTCGCGAGCAGCAGGGCCGCCGGCACCCGCGTGATTCGCGTTTGGTCGAATCGATTCACGGCGTCGTCCGCTGCGACGGGCGGAGAGTTGGGACCGACGCCCAGTCCCGACAGTTGGATGGCGAAGGTGGGGCGGGCGAGATCGCTGCTTTGAATTCGCAGAACCGCGGTGCTGACGCCCGCATGCCGCGGCGCAAAGCGAACGGCGAACACGGCCTCGCCGCCGGCTGCCGGCAGGGAGGCGGGCATGCCCTCCGCGTCGACCGCAAAATCCGCGGCCTGCTCGCCAACGAGATCGATTCCCCCAATCCGCAGGGCATCGTCGCCCGAATTCCTGACGTGGATGATCCTGACGCCGGCCGTCGCGTTGGTGGCCTGCGGGCCGAAGTCGACGCCCGAGCCCGACACCGCCGCCGTGTGCGCGCCTCCCGCAGCGACCGCCAGGCCGGCTTGGAAACCGGATGGCACGCGGGTCTGGCCATAGGTGTTGCCGCCCCAGGCCGCGAGGGTGCCGTCGAGTTTCAAGGCGACCGTGTGACGGTCTCCCGCAGCGAGCGCCAGGACTTCACTCAAGCCGGCCGGCACATTTGTCTGGCCAAAGGCATTCCATCCCCACGCCGTCACGCGGGCCGCGGCGAGCGAATTTCCCGCGGGTTGTTCGACGGAAATCTCGGCCAGATAGCCCGTGCCACTGACGTTGATTTCGAACGGGTTTTCGTCGGCATCGTCGCTGGCGATCCGCACGACCGCTGCACGCGGCCCACGCGCCGTCGGACGGAAGATGACGGTAAAAGCCGTCGTGGCGTCGGGAGGCAGCACCGTGGCGTCCGGCTGCGTCATCAGGAAATCTCCAGAATGGGCGCCCGTTACGCTGACGGCCAGCTTCGACAGGTTGGTGTTGCCGGGATTCTGGATGGTGAACATCTGCCCGGAACGGCCGCCGGTGGCGCGGACGTCTGCGAAATCATACCGACCCACGCGACTGGCGAATTCGTCCGCCGCCGCCGTCCCTGCGCCGGTGTAGACCGCGACTTCGGGAGCGACGATGCCGACGCCGGCAAGGTCGATGTAACTCTCGCCGCCCTTGGGATCATTGCTGAGAATGCCGAGGAATGCAGAATTCACCTGTCCCTTTTGTATTTGTCCGAACAGTGTTTAACATTCCGGCGAAATCCGAGCATTTGCGCATGGATTCCCGGAGCGGCAGGCGTGGCTGGTGAAGTCGATTTTCTGACCTTGTCCGACCTTCACTTTCGGTGGTTCCGCTGAGAGCCAACCGGTGGTGGCGCCAGCAGGGCCCGTTCACGGGGGAGGTCTAACCCGCAGCGACACTCCCGATTGCCCCGGGACGATTTTAGGGCGGGTTGAAGCGGAATATTCCCACGCGGCGCAATGGCGGGGCACCCCCGCTCATT
>JAYTHD010000126.1:0-4454 GCA_043732975.1 Verrucomicrobiota bacterium | reverse complement strand
CATCCTACCGGACTGCCACCTCACATGTCCGGAATGGAATGGCCTGAGCTGCCCCGGGTATGTCGTGGAATCGATCATACCTATGAACCGTCCTGTCGCGTTGCAGTTGTATACCGTGCGCCGTCCGCTGGCGGAGGATCTCCGCGGCACCTTGCAGCGCGTGTACGACCTGGGTTATCGGGCGGTGGAAACCTACCCGTTTCCCGCTGAATTACCGATCAAAACCGTCGCCTCGGCCATCGCCGAACTGGGATTGGAAGTGGTCGCCATGCATGGGGATCTGCCGACTGGGGAAAGCGTGGACCGGATCGTAGCGATGGCGGCGGCCTTCCGGTGTCGACAGGTCATTTGGCACGGCTGGCCGCGCTCGTCCGAGCACGATTCCTTCCCGGGTGTGGAGCGGTTGGTGGAAATCTATGATCGGGCCGCGGAATTGTTGAGAATCCGGGACCTGGAATTTGGCCTGCACAACCACTGGTGGGAATTTGAAGCGCTGGATGGATTGCTGCCCTGGCGGATTTTTCACGAGCGTCTCGACCCGCGGGTGTTCCTGGAGGTCGACGTGTACTGGGCGCAAACGGCGGGGATGAACCCGGCGGCGGTGCTCGCGGAATTCCGGGAACGGGTTCGTTTCCTGCACCTCAAGGACGGTCCGGCGATTCCGGGCGAACCCATGACGGCCATCGGGCAGGGGACGTTGGACTTTGCCGCGATTCTCAATTCCGCGCCACCGACGGCCCGGTGGGTGGTGGAACTGGATGAATGCGCTGGCGATATTTTCCAGGCGGTCGGGCAAAGCCTGAATGCGATCAGCGGATACTTGGGCGGAACGCGTTGACCGGCGTGGGCGGCCTAAACGGGGCTGCGTCCAGGTCGGAAATCGCCAGCTTCCGGCCGTTGCTCAGCCCAGAAACTTCCCGGGATTCAGGATGCCGTGCGGATCCAGCGCCGCCTTGAGAGTGTGGTGCAGGGCGTCGGCGGCGGGAGATACGGCCACCGGCCACCAGGGTTTCTTGGCGAGACCGATGCCGTGTTCGCCGGTGATGCTGCCGCCGACGCTGATGATGAATTGGAAAAGTTCATCCAGAGCCGCCTCGCTGCGCGTCTTCTGCCGGGCGTCCTTTTCATCGACCATGAGGTTGACGTGAATGTTGCCGTCGCCCGCGTGGCCGAAGCAGGCGACCTGGATCCCGTGCTTTTTCTGGAGTTGGGTGGCGAAGCGAAACAAGGCTTCCAGTGTGCCGCGCGGGACGACCACATCCTCATTGAGCTTGGTCAATCCGGTGTCGCGCAACGCATAGCTGAATTGGCGGCGCAAGGCCCAGAGTTCCTCACTGCCGGTTTCTCCGAAGCCGCGGTCGATGAACTGCGGCTTCAGACCTTTCATCAGCCGGGAGAGCGCGGCGATTTCCTGTCGCACGCTGCCTTCGTGTCCATCCAGTTCGACGATGAAATGGGCGTGGCAACCGGCCAGGCGCGCGGAGCCGGTGCGGCGTTGGGCTGCGGCCAGTGTGAACGCGTCCGCCAGTTCCAGGGCGCTGGGAAGAAAACCCGCGGCGAACAAACTCTGGATGGCGCGGATGGCTGTGCGCATGTCCTTCCAGCCGATGCCCAGGCAGGCGCGAAAGGGCGGCTTCGGGAGCAGTTTCAGCGTGGCTTCGGTGACGATTCCCAGCATGCCCTCGCTGCCCACGAAGAGCCGGTGCAGGTCAAATCCGGTCTTGTTCTTGTGCGTACGAGCACCCAGGCGCGTGACGGTGCCGTCGGCCAGCACCACCTCCAGGCCGAGGACATAGTCGCGGGTCACGCCGTACTTCAAGCAGTGCGGTCCACCGGCGTTGGTCGCGATATTGCCGCCGAGAGAGCAGTCCGCCCGGCTGGCGGGGTCGGGTGGATAGAAGAGTCCTTTTTTTTCGACGGCCGCCTGGAAGGTCCCGGTTAGGACAGCCGGTTGCACCACGGCTACGAAATCGCGCGGGGAGATTTCCAGGATGCGATTCATCCGCATCAACGAGAGGGCGATCCCGCCCCGGGCCGGCACGCAGCCGCCCACGTAGCCATAGCCGGCGCCACGGGGGGTTACCGGAACCCGCTGCGCATGAGCCCAGGCGAGAATGCGGGAAACCGCCGCGGTGTCCGGCGGAAGGGCGACGGCCTCGGGTGGGTGCGCGGCGAACCACTTGTCTCCGGCGTGGGCGGCCAGCACTGCGGGATCGAAGGAGAGTTCGTCCGCCGGCAGTTGGGCTTGCAGCGAACGCCAGTCGGTCGGACGACGTCGGGAGGCGGGGGGCGTTGAGGTGGACGTGGGCGATGCCTTCAGTTTCCGGCGGTTCATGGACAGCAGAGAGGCGGGCAGGGGAATGGGCGGGAGGAAACGGGGCGCTCCAGGGAGCAACTCCGGTGGCAACTAAAGGGTGGCGGGCAACGAGCCTTCCGGGCCTTCCGCCGCTTCCTCTTCCAGCGGGGCCTGCAGCAACAGTTCGGCATCCGCCACTTGATCCGCCGGTACTTGGACCCGGATTCCGCCCACCGACAGGGAGTAGCCCTCGGTGGCGAAGGCGGCGGCTTCGTCGCGGACGAAGGCATCCATCCCGGCGGACTGCAGCTGGCAGGCGATGAGGTTGGCTTCGGCGGGATTCAAACAACGGCGGATCGTAACGAAATCCATAAAAGCAGGGTATCGTTGTTTGGCCGGGCTGTCGAGCCGAGGTTGGTTGTCGAGTCGGGGTGTGCGGCAAAATTCTTCTGCTGGCGGGAAGGCTCACGCGGAGTCGCGGAGACGCGGAGAGGAGAAGGAACGGATTTCGTCTGCTGGCATCGGCCCAAAGATTTCTCAAAACGGGTTGCGCCTTCTTCTCGAAAATCACATTGATGTGTGAAGGACAAATTCCGGCGCAACGCGTGTGAGTTGCCGAAAAGCCGTCCCAACCACTTGAACCTCCAAAACGTAATGAGGAAAGCACTGGCTCCACGGACATACCAATCGCCGCCAACCGATGACCCGCGCCCGTCGGCGTGGCTGGTCTCCAGCGTCGTCCAGCTATTGGGCCCGCCTTTCGGGCCGCCCCAGCCGCACTCGATCCCCTGCGCGTCGGGGACCGCCACGACGAGAATCGGGTGGGGTGTCTGGTGCCTGCTGCTGTTATTGATGCTTCCATCGGCGGTGAGGGCCCAGTTTACGTACACGACCGACAACGGCGCGATTACCATAACCGGTGGCTGCGTGGAGGGCGCCGCAGTCATTCCCGGCATCATCGATGGCCTGCCGGTCACCCGAATTCGGGGCGGCGCCTTCTCCGGTTGCACCCACCTGACGAGCGTCACGATCCCAGACGGTGTCACCACCATCGGGGACGCCACGTTCCAATACTGCAGCAGCCTCAAGAGCGTGACCATCCCCGGCAGTGTCACCAACATCGGAAGCAAGGCGTTCTTAGGCTGCTCCAGCCTGACGAGTGTCGCGATCCCCAGCGGCGTCACCAGCATCGGGAACAGCACGTTCCGAGGCTGCACCAGCCTGACGAGCGTCACGATCCCCAACAGCGTCACCAGCATCGGGCACTATACGTTCTATGGCTGCACCCGCCTGACGAGCGTCACCATCCCCGGCGGCGTCACCCGCATCGGGGACGGGGCGTTCTCCTTCTGCTCAAGCCTGACGAGCGTCACGATCCCCAACAGCGTCACCAGCATCGGAGACGGTGCGTTCTCTGCCTGCACCAGCCTGACGGGTATCACGGTCCCCAGCAGCGTGACCATCATCGGGGACAACCTGTTCCAAGGCTGCACCCACCTGACGAACGTCACGATCCCCAACCGCGTCGCCAGCATTGGGAACGGGGCGTTCTCTGACTGCAGCAGTCTGACGAGCGTCACGATCCCGGGAAGCGTCACCAGCATCCGGGATTCTGCATTCAAGCGCTGCACCGGCCTGATGAGTATCACGATTCCCAGCAGCGTCACCAGCATCGGGGACAGCGCGTTCTCTGGCTGCACGGGCGTGACGACCGTCACGATCCCCAGCGGCGTCACCAACATCGGGGACAACTTGTTCCAAGGCTGCACCCACTTGACGAACGTCACGATTCCCAACCGCGTCGCCAGCATTGGGAACAGAGCGTTCTCTGGCTGCACCAGTCTGAGCAGCCTGAGCTTGGCCAACAGCGTCAAATTCATCGAGGATCAAGCATTCTCTGGCTGCACCGGCCTAGCCACCCTGAGCATCGGCAAGAGCGTCACCTATATCGGGGGCGGTGCATTCCAGTACTGCACCGGTCTAACCAGCCTGAGCATTCCCAACAGCGTCACCTTCATCGGGGAGGACGCGTTCCAATCCTGCACCAGCCTGACCAGCGTAAGCATCCCCAACAGCCTGACATCCATCGGGAAATTGACGTTCGATAACTGCACCAGCTTGACCAGCGTAAGCATCGGCAACAGCGTCACCTCCATCG
>JAYTHD010000125.1:0-5226 GCA_043732975.1 Verrucomicrobiota bacterium | reverse complement strand
CAGGCTTCGTGCTTCGAAGGCCAGCTTCAGCAGGAGGATTCCGGCCGTCGCGGCCGCCATGGCCAGGCGGGCTTCCGCCCCCGTCAGCACCAGCGCACCGCTGGCGAGTACGGTGCCGGCAAATCGCGGCGCGCATTTCTCCATCGCCCAATAGGCACGGTGGGTGTCCACATACACCATGATCTGCGTGACCAGCGCCAGGATGATTCCCCCGACCAGGCCCGCTGGCACCACCACAGCGAGGAAACGCAGGACGCTCCCCTGGGGATCCAGCAGGGAGAATCCCAATTCAGGATGGCTCTGATATAAGCAGAGTGTCGCGTCGAGAAATGCCAGGCCGACGACACCATTGAGCGCGATGGCCTCGCGGCTCATCCAACTGGTGCGCCATCCGAGCCAGACGCGCCACGCCTTCAGGGGTCGTCCCAAGTGGAATACCGAAGCCGTCAGTCCTGTGAGAAAGCACCCCAGACTGGAATATAATATCGTGGCGTTGAACGTCGCCGCCGCCGTCGACGCCATCCGCAAGAGCGCACTGGCGAGCATCCCGCCCATCCCAATTTGCGTGAGCACAAGCATCAGCAGCAACGGCCAGTGGGCGCAGGACGCCCGCTGCCGAAAGTGGTCTCCAGCGACGACCTCCGGGAGGGGATTCTTCGAGAGATAGCGCGTGGTCGGAAGGGTATAGGACGGTTCCGGCGCATCCGGCAGCCAAACGGGCACCTTCGGCTGCCGCCAGTGAATGCGCGCCCACTGGGTTTCAACCGTGGTGATGCGGATGGCTTCGTTGGGACAGGCTTGAACGCAGGCCGGCGCCTCGCCGACGGCCAGACGTCCCTGGCACATGTCACACTTCCGGACGATGCCACGCTTCGCGGAAAACTGGGGCACTTCATACGGGCACTTCAGAATGCAATAGCTGCAGCCAATGCATTGATCGTCCAGGTGGCGGACGATGCCCGTGATCGGATCCTTGTCATAGGCCAGCACCGGACATCCCAGCAGGCAGGCGGGTTCCACGCAATGGTGGCAGGCGGTCGTCACCGTATGTTGCAGGGCGGTGACCCGGTATCCGGAATTGGGATCGGAACTCGCGGGCGAGCGGACTTCTCCCAACAGAACACCGACCTTCCGCCAACTCTCGTCATCGTCCAGACCATTGAGGGAATGGCAGGCGGTGACGCATCCCTTGCAACCGGAGCAGCGGTCCAGATCCACCTCAAACCCGTACTGCTCGCCGGGCCTCGGTGCCGAAAGCGGGATGAGATCGCGATGCCTTCGGGAGGTGGCGTCCACACCGGCGGCATCGTGGGCTCGACTGAAACGTTCGACGGCCGAAAGTTCGCGCTGCTCCGTGAGGAGTTCGTCGATCAAGGTCCTTACCTCCGGCAGAGCGGCACCGCCGTTAGTAGACATCGCGTTGGTAACGGCGACCGGATTTCATCGACTTGAGATAGTCCTGTGCGGCCTCGGGTGTGCGGCCGCCCGCGGACTGAATGATTTCCATGAGAGCGGCCTCGACGTCCTTGGCCATGCGGGAGGCATCGCCGCAGACATAAAAGGCCGCGCCCAAGTCCAACCATCGCCAAAGCTCAGCCGCGTTGGCTCGCATCCGATCCTGCACATAGACCTTGGAGCCCTGATCGCGGGACCACGCGAGATCGAGGCGGTTCAGCAATCCATCCTGTTGAAAGGCCGTCAGCTCATCCTGATAGAGGAAATCCGAACTGGAGCGTTGATCACCGAAAAACAGCCAGTTCAAGCCCTTGGAGCCGCTGGCGCGACGCTCCTCCAGGAAAGCCCGGAACGGGGCGATGCCGGTGCCGGGACCCACCATGATCATGGGAAGATCCGGGGGCGGAGGGCGAAAGGCGGTATTGCGATGAACAAAAATGGGGACGGACGATTCCTGGGTCACGCGTTCCGCCAGGTAGGTGGAGCAGACTCCCTTTCGCGGGCGTCCGAGGCTGACATAGCGAACCGTCCCCACAGTCAGGTGGACCTGCTGCGGGTGCGCCTTGGGGCTGCTGCTGATCGAATAGAGTCGCGGCTGAAGTTTCTTGAGCCGGGAGACGAATTCCTGCGGTGACGGTGTCGCTTTGGGAAACGCGAGGACCAGATCGATGATCTCGCGCCCGTAGAGAAACCGGGTCAATTCGCCGTTGGCGTCCGGGGCGGAGACTCGAAGCAGCTCCGCGTCGCCGGTGTTTTGGGCGTACCATTCCAGCAGTGGCCGCGGAATACGGGTGATCTCACACGCCTGCGTCAAGGCGTCGCGGAGGCGGAGATCGCTGCCTCCGGGCCGGACGACCTCGTCGCCGGAAGCCTTAAGCAGACTTAATAGTTCCTCCACCAACGTCGGGTCGTTTTGCGGAAACACTCCCAAGGCATCACCCGCCTCGTAGCTCAGACCGGAGTTGGTGAGATCGAACTCAAAGTGGCGGACGTCCTTCTCGGATCCTTGTCCGTTCAGCGGTCGGTTGGTCAGCAGTCGGGCTGCAAAGGGATTTTGACGGCCGTGACCCGTCGGTGCCGGAGTTGCTGGTGGCGTTTCCGACGGAGCGGGTTGGCCGGGCGAAGGAGACTCGAGGGCCGCGGATTTCGCCGGGCCGCCACTGCTGAAGGCTTCCAGGGCCGGGGTCAGCCACGCGGCGAAGGCGGCCTCGTACTCGACATCGCACTCCGCCCGCGCGGCGACGCGCACGCCACCGAGGCGCTCGAGTTGTGCGTCCAGTTCGCGCGCAAAACCGCAGAACTTTGTGTAATTGGTGTCGCCCAGGCCGCAAACGCTGAAGCGGACCCGGCTGAGCGCCGCGGGGACCACGGTCTGGAGTGCCTGCGCAAAACCCTGGGCATTGTCCGGTGGCTCCCCATCACCAAACGTGCTGGTGATGACGATGAGATTCTCCTCAGTGGGCAGCGCCTTGATCGAGTAGCCCGCCAGATCATGGATGGTCGCCGCGAAACCCTTCGGTCCGGCCTCTTTGGCGATGCGCCGTGCGAGCTTCTCGCAGGTCCCGGTTTGGGAACCAAAAAGGATTGTCAACGGCCGCAAACTCAGGGCGGGAATCCGGGCGGTCGGCGGACTGGCGCCAGCCTGGGGCGCATAGGAAAACAGTCCGGCCAGATAGCCATTGAGATACGCCCGCTGCTCCGGGCTGAAAGGTGCGGACTCCGGCAGAACCGGGACGAAAACAGGCGGCGGAATCATTGGGTGAACAACTCTTGCAACTCCTTGACCGAATGCCGGCGGGTGAAGGCGGCGAAGGATTCTCCGGCCACCCGCCGGGCAACATAAACATTCAACACCTGTTCCAGCACCCCTGCGACATCCGTATAGGGAATCCCGGAAAACACCTGGGCAGCGACCGCCTGGTCGTGCCCGAAACCGCCGCCAAAGGCGATATTATAAGCCTCCACGGACTCTCCATTCACCTGCGTCTTGACGCCCTGCATGCCGATATCTCCCATATAATGCTGAGCGCAGGAATTGGGACAACCGGTCAAATGGATGTTCAGCGGCTGATCCAGACTCACGCGGCTCGAAAGCGCACGACCCAATTCCACCCCGTGGCCCTTGGTATCGGTGCTCGACCATTTGCAGCCCTTGCTCCCCGTGCAGGCGACCAGGCCCCCCAGGATATGAGTCGCCTCATGATGCAGGCCGGCTCTCACGAGCGCCCGTTTGAGCGTTTCCACAAAACCGTCCGGCACCTCCGGAATGATGAGGTTTTGCCAGGGCGTCAGACGCAGACGACCGGCGCCATAATTTTCCGCCAACTCCGCCAGCCGGCGCATCTGTTTGACTGAGAGAATGCCCACCGGGACGACGACGCCCACATAATTCCGGCCCGCCTGGCGCTGGCGATAGACGCCGATGTGGCCGTGCTTGATCGAGGGTGGTCGCCGTTGGCATAGGTCGAGCGGGACCCGGATCAGGGGAAAGCCCAGTCGCATCTGGATTTCCTCGAGAAACCACTCGGTGCCCCGGGCATCGATTAAATACTTGAGTCGCGCCTTCTTCCGGTCAGTGCGATCCCCATATTCCCCGTACACCCTCAGCATGGCGGCTGCAACGGCGATGGACTGGGCGGGTTGGATCAGGAGACCGCAGTCACGGGCGAATTGTTTGTGCCCGGTGATACCGCAGAGTTCCACCCGAAAATAGACTCCGGGTAGTGGCCGAGGCTGCGGACCTTCCCTGGTTCCGGCGCCTGGAGTCGGTTCCGTCACCCGGCACGCGATGAAGCCAATGTCATTGGTGTCGGCCACCACATCAATGGCGCCGCCGCCGTCGAAGGCAACGTTGAATTTTCGTGGCAGATCATACATGTCCCGATTGTTCAGGATATAGTGATGCAGTGCGTGGGCGAAGGGCCGCACATCCAGCATTTCCTGGGGATCGATGCCGGCGGTCGGTGACGCCGTGATGTTGCGGACATTATCCACCCCCGAGCCGCGGGCCGTCAGGCCGAGTTCGGTCAGGCGGGTGAGCACATCAATCGCGTGTTTGGGGGCAATCTCCCGGATTTGCAGATTGGACCGGGTGGTGATCGCGCTCCGGCCGTTGCCCCAGAGTTCGGCGATTTCCGCCAGGCCGCGCAACTGGACGGACGTCAATTCCCCGGCGGGAATGCGACAGCGAAGCATCAGCGACTTCTGCGCTGGCGACACGTGAAAGAGTCCCAGAAAACGAAAGCGGAAGGTGTCCGCCTCGTCCGGCAGCTTGTTCTGTTCGGCATGCTCCTGCAGTCGATCCCAGGCATCGAGTCCGTGCAGTTCCTTTTTCCAAAGTTCCTGTTTGGTGACTTCGGAAAGAGGAAAGCCGTGGAGTGTCTCTTCCTTCTCCTCGGCCAGATTGGCCGACTCGGGACTGGGTTCCGCCGTGAACTGTCCCGCCACCAAACCGACAAAGGGATAAAGCTGCCGCTGCGCCACTCCCGCCATGAGGCCGTCGATATACTGGCGCTGGGCCGGAGTGAACTCCCCGTTGCCCGGTGGTTGAATCGATGGGTTGATCATGAAGGAACTCGTGATGCGGCCTGCATTTAGAAGCGACTGGTCAATTGCAGGTAGATCCAATCGGCATCGCTGGAGCCGGAAAGGCGAAAAGTGTCGGAAATATAGTCGCCGCGGAAGAAGTGACTATAGCCTGCCTCGAGCACGGCCGCCTTGCTGAGGGCGAAGCCGGCGACGAGATCCACTTCGTTGCCCACAAAGGAGCCA
>JAYTHD010000124.1:0-8355 GCA_043732975.1 Verrucomicrobiota bacterium | reverse complement strand
GCTTCGCCGGGAGGGGATTGAAAACGAGGCCGAGATCGCCCGGCGCCAAAAGGTTCTGGTCCACGCGCAAGCAGCGGCGACGGCCGCAGGGCGAAGGATACCGAGCTGTGTTGTTGCCCTCCAGCGCCTCACCCAGTGCTCCGTCAAACTCCTCCGGTGGCTCCGGTCAGCCCTTCGCAACCGACTTGCCTGGGGTGCCGCCACGCCCCGGCTTCGCCGCCTCTACGCCTCTTTATGATCCGGAATGTTAAACACTGTTCGATGCGTGACATCCGCACCAAGCGATCAGGAAGTGCTCGTTGAGCGAATACCCCAACTTCCAGAATCTCCAAATCTCCACACCTTTTACCGCAGAGTCGGAGAGCGTCTTCACGGGCCACTTATGCCCGCAACCTATTATTGTATTATTGGGCGAAAAACTCGCGGATCGCGCCGATGACATGCGCAATCTGCTCGGGAGTCAGCTCCGGATACATCGGCAGCGGCAGGATGCGTCGCGCGACACTTTCCGCCACCGGATAGTCCCCTGCCATCCAGCCCTGATCCGCATAACATTTCTGCCGGTGCAAGGGCAACGGATAGTAGATCAACGTCGGCACACCCGCCGCCGCCAAATGGGCCTGAATATCGTCCCGACGATCGGTCAGAAGGGCGTAGACATGCCAGACATGGGTGTTGCCCGGGGCAGTTACCGGCATTTCGATCGGCAATCCCGCCAGGCCGGCCGTATATTGCGCAGCGATCTCTCCGCGCCGGGCATTCCACCGGGCGAGGTGCGGAAGTTTCACCCGGAGAATGGCGGCCTGAAGCTCGTCCAAGCGGGAATTCACGCCATGCAAATCGTGGTAATACCTTTTCTCAATGCCGTGAACCCGCAACATGCGCAGACGCCGGGCCAATCCGTCGTCCTGGGTCACACACATCCCACCGTCGCCGTCCGCGCCCAGATTCTTCGTGGGATAAAAACTATAGCACCCGATATGCCCGACGCTGCCCGTGCCGCGCCCCTGACAACTGGCGCCGATGCTTTGCGCACAATCTTCCACCAGTTTCAGGCCATGCTTTTCCGCCAACGGCAAGAGCGCCCCCAATGGCGCCGCCTGCCCAAAGAGATGGACTGGGAGAATCGCCTTGGTCCGCGGCGTGATCCGGTGCACCACATCCGCGGGATCTAGTGTGAAACAGCGCGGATCGATGTCGGCCAACACGATCTTCGCACCCACCTGATAGATTGATTCCGCCGGCGCAATATAAGTAAAAGGTGTGGTTATAATCTCGTCGCCCGGGCCCAGATCCAGAGCCTTGAGCGCCAGAGTTAACGCGTCGGATCCCGAATTCACACCAATACCGTGCCGGGCGCCCACCATGGCGGCAATTTCCTGCTCCAGGGCAGCAACGTTGGGCCCCAGAATGAAGTGACCGCGATCAATGACGCCCGTCACGGCGGCCAGCAATTCCTCACGCAGCGCCGGCGTTTGGGCGCCCGGGTTCAAAAAGGGAACATTCATCAAAGCCATCACCAAAGGTCAGTTTTCGATCCGGTAGACGTGCGTTTTGGTCCGCAGAAAAAGCGCATTGCCGGCAACGGCCGGTGACGCCATGAAACCGTCCTCCAGATTGTTCTCGGCGACCTTCTCGAATTTTGGCCCGGCGGCCACCACCACGGTCTTCCCTTCTTCACTGCAAAAATAGAGGCGTCCGCCGGCGAGGATCGGCGACGCGGAATAGTTGCCACCGATGCGCTCATTCCAGAGAACATCGCCCGTGGTCGCCTGCCAGCAGGTCGCCACCCCGTTGTCATCCACCCCAAAAAGTTGATCGCCGCTCAACGTGAGGGAGGGCTTCTTCGGCACACTGCGCTTGGTTTTCCAGGCGACGCTCAACTGCCCGGGCTTCGGTTCCGTGGCCGCGATGTCCAGGGTCTCCCCTGCCTTGCCGGGTTTTACCGCCAGGATGAAACCCGCGGACCAACCGGTCGGAAAATAGACCCATCCATGCCCTACCACGGGCCGCGTGCCGCCGGAGTGGCTGCTGCGTTCCTCGACCCGCCACAATTCGCGCCCGCTGTCCGGTTCATAACCGTAAAACGCCTTGGCCCCCTGACTCAGCAATGTCCGGACTCCGTCGAGTTCGGCGACATGCGGCGTGGCAAAAGATTTCCGCCAGTCCCCGTCCGCCTCAGGCTTGCCGTTTGGACCCAAATCCTTGTAGTCCACCGAACGTTCCGTCCGCCAGAGCGTCTTCCCCGTTTGCTTGTCGAGTGCGAGCACGAATTGATGATCGCTGCCATCGAAATTCATGATCAGTCGGTTGCCATCCAGAATCGGCGACGAGCCAGCCGCACGGAAATGATTGCAGACAATGTCCCGCCGTTCCCAAAGGACCTTGCCGGTGGCTGTGTCGATGCAGGCGGTCCCCGGCGAACCAAAGGTCACATAAACACGCCCGGCTTCGATCACCGGCGTCGGCGAGGCGTAGGAATTGAAGGCGTGACAGAATTGCGGCTGCTCGACCGCAAACAATTTCTGATCGCGCAGCACCTTGCCGGAATCACGATCCAAGCAGATCACCGAAAGTTCGTGCCCATCTTCGGTGGCGGTGGTGACCCAAATCTGTTGGTCCAAAATCACGGGTGACGACCAAGCCTTCCCATGCACCGGCGTTTTCCATTTGATGTTTTGCGATTCGCTCCATTGCGTTGGGAGTTGCGCGGAGGGCGCCAGGCCGTCTCCGGCGGGACCGCGATACTGCGGCCAGTTTTCCGCAGCCACGGCAAACGCCGCCGCGCACAACCCGGCCATGCAGGGGCCGTAAGCGAGTCGATTCATTGGCGCGAATCTTGCGCCAAGGGATTCCCCGGCGCAAACGCCTTCCTGACGGACCGCTCGCGAGATGAATCAAAGGAAGGCAACGCATGAACCATTACCGCATAACCGGAATTGGGACCTCAGCGAGGGGTGTGGCGTTTAAGCCGGCGGGAAGCCGGCGCTCCGAAAAAGGGCCGCGGCGGCGCGGGGCCACTTTCCGGGAACCTTGAGGCAGAAATCCGGTCGCGTCGGGACGTTCGTTCACCCCGTCCTTCCGCTGGTGTGGGCCCCGGTCAGGCGGTAAGAGTGAAGGGTTATTGTTTTCCATTCATGCTTACAATTCGGGACATCAAAAAAACGGTCGGTGGACGGACACTCTTTGAGAACGCGTCGCTGCAGGTGAATTACGGTGACCGCGTGGCGCTCGTCGGCCCCAATGGCGCCGGCAAATCCACGCTCTTTTCCCTGATTCTGGGCGGAGAGGCACCGGATGCGGGTGTCATTCAGCGCGATGAATGGACCATGGTCGGCTACCTGCCGCAGGAGGGCGAGGCCGTCGGGGAAGAGAACGTCCTCGATGTGGCCACCGGCCGCTCGCGGGAACTCCCCCGTCTGGAGCGCCGCCTCAAGGAATTGGAAGCCGCGGGCACCGTGTCCGGACCGGAGTACCTCGAGACCCACGCGAAATACGACGCGCTGAGCGACGCTCAGGTCGAGGCCAAGGCCAAGAAGATGCTGCGGGGGTTGGGCTATCGGGAGACGGATTTTCTGCGCCCCGCCCGCGAAATGAGCGGTGGCTGGATCATGCGCGCGCACCTGGCGCGACTGCTCGTGATGGAGCCGGACCTGCTGCTGCTGGATGAGCCGACGAACCACCTGGACCTGTTGTCCCTGCTCTGGCTGCAGAATTATCTGAAAAACTATTCCGGCGCCCTGCTGCTGATTTCCCATGACCGGCAGTTCATGGACGAAATCGTCACCCAGGTTTACGACATCGCCGAGAAGAAAGTCGTCTCCTACGCGGGCAATTATTCGGATTTTCTCCGGCAACGGGAGGAGAATTACGAACGGCAGATGGCAGCGTACAAGAATCAGCAAAAGGAGATTCAGGCCCTGCAGGAGTTTGCCGACCGTTTCCGTGCCCTTCCGTCGAAGGCGTCGCAGGCGATGAGTAAATTGAAGCAGATCGAGCGGCTCGAATTGATCGAGAAGCCGCTGCCGCCCAAGAAGCCTTTCCGCTTCCAGATTCCGCCACCGCCACGGGGCGGACAGCGCGCGGTGATCCTGTCGGGCATCCACATGGCCTACGGCGCGAATTCGGTTTATGCCGGACTGGATCTCACCGTGGAGCGCATGGAACGGACGGTGCTGGTCGGACCCAACGGCGCGGGCAAATCCACGTTGTTGAAGATTCTCGCCGGCGCGGTGGAGTTCCAAAAAGGGGAACGCACCCTGGGCCACAATGCCAAGATCGGGTACTACAGTCAGCATCGCACCGCCACGCTGGATCCGAACAAGAACGTGCTCGAGGAGGTCATGGCCAGTGCCCCCGATCTGCGCGAGGACGAGGCGCGCGGGATTCTCGGTTCCTTCCTGTTCCGCAAGGAGGAGATCTACAAGCCCACCACCGTGCTGAGCGGCGGTGAAAAAAGCCGCTTGAACCTGATCAAGTTTCTGGTGGACCCGCCCAATCTGCTGCTGATGGACGAGCCCACCACGCATCTGGACATTCAAAGTGTGGAATCCCTGACCCTCGCCCTGGAGCGTTACGAGGGCACGCTGGTGTTCATTTCCCACGATGTTCATTTCATCCGCCACCTCGCGACCAAGGTGCTCCATGTGAACGCCGGGCAAGTCACGGCCTATGCGGGCGACTACGATTATTATCTCGAAAAGACAGGGGCGGAGGAGAACGAGCGCGCGGCGTTGACCGCGGGTTAGGATTGATGGTGGGGCTGTGCGCCCCCGGACAAAGCGACCATCGCCCCACCAATTCTGCGGCCGTAGGCCAGCAACCAAGGTGGAGCGAGGCTCTGACGAGCTACCCGCTGACGGAGTCAGGCGCGAACGCGGGTGGCTCGCGGAGACTCTCGCCCCCACCGGCTCTGGCCAATGGCCAGCAAGCAAGGCGGCTCACGACGAGGCATGGCTTTTGATTCCTGCTTCCTCCGTCGTTGCGTTCTTTGCGGCTTTGCGTGCGACCTGTCTTCGGTGCGTGGCGTGCCAAGAGGGGTTCACGCAAAGAACCGACCCCGGATTCCCTTCGGGGTGTTTTGCGGCAATGAACTGGTTGTCGGAGGTCAGTTCATTGGTAGCCGCAAAGAACGCAAAGAAAAACCAGCGCCCGATCCCACTCACGAATTGTCCTCGACGGAGCCAACCCATGAGCGAGGTCCGGCACCGTCCCATTGAACACCAGGACTCGCCACGTCGTCGCAAGCGGGTACTGTATTTTCATGAGCGCGTTTTTCAACCGGCGGAACTTCTGTTGGCGCAGACTGCCCCTTTGGATGGGGGCGTTGCTGTGCGTCGGAGCAATCGGGAACACCCGCGCCGCCGTGGATTTCAATGCGGAGATTGCGCCGATTCTGGTCAAGCGTTGTTCGGAGTGTCACGGTCCCGACAAACAGAAGGCGGATCTTCGACTCGACTCGCGCCCGGGCGCACTCGCAGCCGCGAAGTCGGGTAAACACGCGGTGGTCGCCGGACAGGCGGAGGACAGCGAAATCCTGAAACGCGTCACCGCGACGGATCCCGACGACGTCATGCCGCCCAAGGGCGCGCGCCTGACCGGCAACGAGGTGGCGGCCCTGCGACGTTGGATCGAAGAAGGTGCGGTCTGGCCCGAGAGCGATGCGCGGAAACATTGGGCCTTTCAACGGCCCCTGCCGCCGACGCCGCCCAGCGTCAAGAATGCCGCGTGGGTCCGCCATGACCTCGATCGTTTCATCCTCGCCCGTCTGGAACGCGAAGGGCTCGCGCCGCAGGTGGAGGCTGATCGCCCGACCTTGATCCGGCGGGTGAATCTCGACCTCATCGGTCTGCCGCCGACTTGGGAAGAGGTCAATGCCTTCGTTCACGACACCTCGCCCGATGCCTATGCCAAACTCGTCGACCGCTTGCTCGCCTCGCCGCACTACGGGGAACACATGGCCCGGGGTTGGCTGGATCTCGCCCGCTATGCCGATTCGAACGGCTATCAGGTCGACCTCGCCCGCTCCATCTGGCCGTACCGCGAATGGGTCATCCGCGCATTCAATCGGAATCAACCCTTCGATCAGTTCACCATTGATCAGATTGCCGGCGACCTGTTGCCCAACCCCACACTGGAGCAACGCATCGCCACGGGGTTCAATCGCAACACCAAGATCAATGATGAGGGCGGTGGTGACGCGGAGGAATACCGGGTGAAGGCGGTCAAGGATCGGGTCGCCACGGTGGGCACGGTCTGGCTGGGATTGACGCTCAACTGCGCCGAGTGTCACACGCACAAATACGACCCGATTTCGCAGGACGAATATTATCAGTTCTACGCCTTCTTTAACAACACCACCGACGGCGGCAATTACAGCACGGCACCCACGGTGGAAGTCCCGCGGCCCGATCTGTCCACGAGCGAGACTTATGTGCAGAAAAACTTGGAGCAGGTGCAGCAGGAACGTGCGGCCGCTGAAAAGGCGCAGGATGAAGTCCAGACAGCCTGGGAGAAACGCACGTTTGAAAAAGGCGATGTCTGGCAGGTCCTGAAGATCCAGGACGTCACGTCGACGGGGGGCTCCAGTTACACCAATCTGCCCGACGGCTCCGTCCTGGGCACGGGCGTCAATCCCATCTACGACACCATCACGATTTCCGCGGACACGGACCTTCAGGGCATCACGGCCGTGCTTCTGGAGGTGCTGCCGGATCCGAGCCTGCCGAAGAACGGACCGGGGCGCTGGGGCGCTTCGGGCAATTTCATCCTGGATGAATTTGCCTTCGCTGCCGCGCCGCGAACCGGGCCGATGCCGGCCAACACCAACATCTTCTTCAGCCGCGCCACCGCGGATTGGGAACAGCAATACTATCGGGCGGAACACGCCATCGATCGAAATCCGAAGTCCGGCTGGGCGATCGGCCCCCGTTTCGGCGAGCGGCATTTTCTGATTGCGGAAGTCCCGACCCCGACCGGTTTTGCCGTCGGCAGCCGGCTCACCTTCCGTTTCGAACATTATCACGGGAACAGCCACTGCATTGGCCGCTTCCGGCTTTCCGTGACCACCGAGACAGATCGCACGAAGCTCTGGCCGGTGTCCGGGGAGGTCCGGGCCGCGCTGGCCGTCGCCGCCGACCAGCGGGCCCCCGAGCAAATCGAGCAGATCCGCCGTTGGCATCGGAGCGTTTCGCAAGTCGTGCGCCAACTGGAACGTGAGCAGCTCCGCCTGGAGAAACGGCGGGATCAATTGGCCGCCCAGAAGTTTTCCACGCTGGTGATCGCGGAACGGAGCGAGCCGGAGCCGCGCGAATCTTACGTTCATCAGCGCGGCGATTTTCTGACCAAGGGCCGGACCGTCACCGCCGGAGTGCCGGCTGTGTTTCCTCCGTTGGCGCCGGATCAACCCACCAATCGCCTGGCTTTGGCCCGTTGGCTCGTGGATCCGGCGAATCCGCTGACGGCCCGGGTGACCGTCAATCGCTTCTGGGAGCGCTGCTTCGGGATCGGTCTGGTCAAAACCAGCGAAGATTTCGGCCGACAGGGCGAGGCGCCGTCGCATCCGGAACTGCTGGACTGGCTGGCCACGGAATTTGTTCGTACCGGCTGGGACGTGAAGGCGATGCAAAAATTAATTGTGACTTCCGCCACCTACCGGCAATCCGCCGCGACGGATGAAACCCGCCAGGAGAAGGATTTTTACAATCGCCTACTTTCCCACGGTCCCCGCTTCCGGATGGATGCCGAAATGATCCGGGATCATGCGCTCGCGGTCAGCGGCCTGCTGAATCCGCAGGTCGGCGGCCCCAGCGTTTATCCGGTGCAGGTGGCGAACCTGTGGAAGGAAATCGGCTTTCTGCGGCCGGAGATCGGCATGGATGAATGGCCGGTCAGCGAGGGGTCCGATCTGTATCGGCGCGGTCTCTACACCTTCTGGCGACGCGTCTGCACCTATCCCGCGTTTTCGACCTTTGACGCCCCGAGTCGCGAGGTCTGTGTCGCACGCCGGCCGCGGACGAACACGCCGTTGCAAGCCCTCGCCGCCTTGAACGAACCCACGCTGCTGGAGGCCGCACGGGTGTTTGCACAACGAGTTCTGCAACAGGGCGGCCCGAATGACGCCGCCCGGGTGGACTACGCCTTTCGCAGTTGCCTCGGGCGAGCCCCCACACCCACCGAGCAGAAGCGGTTGCTCGCCCTTCTCGAACAGCAGTCGCGGTCGTATCGCAACGATCCCCGGGGCACCGCGGAATTCATCGCGGTGGGCAGTGCGGAGGTCGACGGCACGTTCGCCCCCGACCAACTCGCGGCCTGGATGATGGTGGCCAACGTGCTCTTCAACCTCGACGAGACCCT
>JAYTHD010000123.1:0-7890 GCA_043732975.1 Verrucomicrobiota bacterium | reverse complement strand
TGGGCCCGGCCTTAATCGGGGACCATCGGCAATCGGTGAAATCCTTGAAAAATATCCCAACCAAAAGTTAGTGGCATTGGGCAGGATGCCAGCGCTCCGCCAACGGCCGCCGTGTGAACCTTCCGACCCTTCGCAGAATCTTGTCGCATACCCCTTTCGTGCCCCCCGCATCGGCCCGTCACTTGCCTACGGCGCCTTTGTGCGTAAAACTCTAGAATGCATAATCTGTCGCTCCGCAGAGCCTGCGGTGTGTTTCCGGCATGGACGGCGTCCCCCATCGGCGGGTGCCGGCCGTTTCTGCCGTTTTTGCTTTGGCTGGCGCTGTTCTTCCTGCCCGCGGCCCGGGCGCAGGAGGTGACCCGCCCCGCCGTGGCCAGCGTCTTCAATGTCGGCCCCACCCAGGTCCAAGTGAACTTCACCAAATCGGTGGACGTCAACAGCGCGACCAACGGCAGCAATTATCGGATCGACAGCGGCCTCACGGTCCTCTCCGTGCTGGCCGGTGCGGATGACAAAACCGTCCTGCTCCAGACCTCGGCGCTCAGCTACGGCCGGACCTACACGGTGACGGTTAACGGCGTGCAGGATCTCGAGGCGACGCCCAACGTGATCCTGCCCGACACCCGGGTTGCGTTTCTCGCCGCGGAACTGGCTTCGCAGGACATCGCCGCGAGTGGCGGATCCAGCGTCCGGCTGTCGGGTGGAAATTTCAATCTGACCGGTGGGGGGGCCGACATCGGCGGATCGGCGGATCAACTGCAATTTGCCTGGGAATGGCGCACCGGAAATTTCGATCTGCAGACCCGGATCGCCGACGTCAGCATGACCGATCCCTTTGTGCTGGCCGGCTTGATGGCCAGGGCCAGTCTGAGCGCCAACTCGGCCTTCGCGGGTGTCTTCGGAGCTTCACCCCAGGTGGGCAGTTTCTTCAAATCCCGGTCCACGACCGGTGCCGCGGCGGCCACCACCACACTTCCCGGCGGTTACCCGGTGAATTATCCGCAGACCTGGCTGCGGTTGCGGCGCGTGGGCAATAACTTCACCGGCTTCGGCAGTTTCGATGGCCTCACCTGGACCCAGCTCGCCACGGCCACGCTCAACTTTCCGGCGGATCTCTACGTCGGCCTGGCCCTCTCCAGCGGCAACACCGCCGCGATGGCGGTCGCGCAATTTCGCGACTACGGCAGCACGCTGAACACCGCCATCGGCCCCTACGTGGCGGATCGCGAACCCATGGGTCCCACCAGCCGGCGCACCGGCTTGGTCTTCTCCGAGATCATGTACCATCCGAAGTTGGCAGCAGGTGAAACCAGTAATCTGGAGTTCGTGGAAATCTACAACGCCGACTCGCTCTTTGAAAATCTGGGAGGCTGGCAACTGGGCGGTTCCATCCAATTTACCTTCCCGGCCAATCTGCGTCTGCCGGTCGGAGCCGTCCTGGTGATCGCCGCCGATCCCGCCGCGCTCGCCGCCCGGACCGGCATCACCAACGTCGTCGGCCCCTTTCTGGGCTCCCTCAGCAGTTCCGCTCCGCGGTTGACCCTCCAGGACGCCAGTGGCGCCATAAAACTCGACCTTCAATACGGAACCCGGAGCCCCTGGCCCGTGGCCGCGGATGGCAGCGGCCATTCCCTCGTTTTGCGCCGGCCGAGTTACGGGGAAACCGACGCCCGGGCCTGGTCCGCCAGCGAAGTCATCGGTGGCTCCCCGGGTCGGCTGGAAATCGTGCAGGCAAATCCGCAGCGCGGCGTCGTCATCAATGAATTCCTCGCGCATACGGACCTGTCGCAATCGGACTTCATCGAGTTATACAACCACAATAATACTGCCGTTGACCTCAGCGGTTGCTACCTCAGTGATCAGACCGCGGCGTCGGGATTCCGAATTCCCAACGGCACCCAGATTCCCGCCCGCGGATTTCTTTTGTTTGAGGAAGCCCAGCTCGGCTTCCGGCTCAAGGCCACCGGCGAGACTATTTATCTGATCAATGCCCAGCGCACCCGGGTGTTGGATGTCATCCGCTACGACGCCCAGGAAAACGGCGTCGCCACCGGTCGCTCGCCGGACGGAGCGGACACCCTCCGGCGGCTCAGCCAGCCGACACCCGGTGCGGCCAACGCCCCGTGGCGGCTGGAGGACGTCGTCATCAATGAAATCATGTTCGCCCCGATCAGCGGTGATTCGGCCGACGAATATATCGAGCTTTACAATCGTGGAACCAAGATCGTCGATCTCTCCGGATCCAAGTTGCAGGACGCCGTGAAATATACCTTTCCCTCCGGAACCGCACTGGCCGCCGGCGGGTATCTGGTCATCGGGAAGGACAGCATCCGGTTGCTGGGCAATTATCCCCAGCTCAATGCCGGCAACACGCTGGGCAATTATGGCGGCACCTTGAAGGATTCCGGAGATCACCTGGCCCTGGCGCTGCTGAAACCCCACGCGACGACCAATGCCGCCGGGATCCGCGTCACCAATCAGATCGAGGTGGTGGTCTCGGAAGTCAGTTACGGAACCGGCGTGCGTTGGGGAAAATACGCCGCCGGTGGCGGTTCCAGCCTGGAACTCGTGGATCCCCGGGCCGACTCCCTTCGTCCTTCCAGTTGGGCGGATTCGGATGAAACCCAGAAAAGCCAACCCGCCACCTTCACTGTCACCGGCAAGCTGGACTTGGGGATCAGTGAATATCCACCCAATCGCTTGCACATCGCCATGCTGGGGGGCGAAGGCGAGGCATTAATTGATGATGTGGAGGTTCACAAAATCACGGGCGATATCGTGGGGACAAATTTGGTGAGCAACCCGGGCTTTGAAAACGGTGTGGGCACGGCCGCCACGAGCTGGGCCTTCAACGGCAACCACAGCACGTCCGGCGCCGACGCCGCCAATCCCCTCACCGGCAGCCGCAGCCTGCACCTCCGCGGGCAGGGCGATGGCGATACCGCCATCAACACCGTCCGCACGGCGTTACCTTCCTCCGGCTTGCGGGCCAACGACACGGCCACCATCCGGGCCCGGGTCCGCTGGCTCGCCGGCGCGCGTGAAGTGCTCTTCAAATTGCGCGGTGCCTGGCTGGAAATGCCCGTCCGCCTGCCCGTCCCCAACAATCTCGGAACCCCGGGCCAGGCCAACAGCCGGCTCACTCCCAATGCCGGACCGGCGATCTTCGACATCTCCCACACGCCGGCCCTGCCCCGCGCCAACGACCCCGTGGTCGTCACCTGCCGCGTGTCGGATCCCGACGGCATCAGCGTGGTCAACCTGCGCTATCGGGTGGATCCCAGCGGCACGCTGAGCACGGTGGCCATGCGGGACGACGGCACCGGCGGCGACGCCGTGGCCGGTGATGGCATCTATTCGGCCACCCTGACCGGGCGGGCCACCAGCACCCTGCTGGCCTTTCGCATCCAGGCCGTGGACGCCGCCGCCAACAGCGCCGGCTCCCAGTTCCCGGCCCTGGCGCCCGCGCAGGAATGTCACGTTCGCTGGGGCGATCCGATTCCCGGCGGCAGCATCGCCCATTATCATCTCTGGAGTACCAAGGCCACCGAGGATGCACGGATCAACCCGCTGAATAATACCTACCGGGAGGCCACCCTCGTGTATGGCAATTTCCGCGTGATCTATAATGTCGGTTTCCGCGACAAGGGCAGCCCGTATCACGGCGGCGCCGGCAGTTTTGCCGTGACCAGCCCCCCGGACGAACCCCTGCTCGGAGTGGCCGACCGGATCTTCCGCTCGACCGGAAATGGCGGTCAGGAAGGCACCGGCCTGCGCAATCAACTCTGCAGTTGGATTGGCAAGGAATTCGGCATTCCCTACCTCCATTCCCACTATATGCAGCTGTGGCGGAATGGCGGACAATTCTACAACCTGACCCAGGACGAAGAGGTCCCCACCGGCTATTATGCCAGCAGCTGGTACCCCTCCAGCAATGAAGGCGACCTGTATAAGATCGCCGTTTGGTTCGAATTTCAGGACGACAACTCCAACTTCACCGGAACGTCGGCCACCCTGGAATCCTTCAAGACCACCGGCGGCGCCTATAAGCAGGCGCGCTATCGCTGGAACTGGCAGACCCGCGGCTACGGCGGCACCGCCAGCAATTACACCAACATCTTCAACCTGGTGACCGCCGCCAATGACAAAACGGCCAACTATGTCCCCGGTCTGCTGAATCTCGCCGACATTGACGAGTGGATGCACGTTTTTGCGTATCATCGCATCCTGGGGAACTGGGATTCCTACAGCTTCTCCGTCGGGCAGAATATGTACGCCTATAAGCTTCCGGAGAGCCCCTGGAAGCTGATGCCCTGGGACATCGACTTCACCCTCGGCGACGGCAACGGCGCCACCGATCCACTCTGGGGCGGAATCGAACCGGTGATCAACCGCATGTACGACAAACCGGCCTTCCGTCGCATGCTCTGGCGTGCTTACCAGCAAGCCCTCGCCGGCCCCCTGCTGCCGGAACGTTATACGCCAGTCATCGATGCCCGCCGGTCTTATCTGGTGAAAAATGCCGTCGCCGGTCTCGGCGCGCCGACAGCGATCAAAACCTACCTGACCCAGCGCCGCAATTTCCTGGTCACCCAACTGAAGAACAACGACACCCCGGCCCTCACCATCACTACCAGTGGTGGCAATAATTTCACCTCCCCGACCCCCAGCACCACGCTCGCCGGCAAGGCGCCCTTTGCCGTCGTGAGCATCGCCGTCAACGGCGTGCCCTACCCCGTGACGTGGACAGCCCAAACCTCTTATTCCCTCCAGGTGCCGCTGGTCGCCGCCAGCAATACGCTGGTGCTCACCGGCCTGGATCGCGATGGGCAACCATTGCCCAACCTCACCCAAACCATCACGGTGACCTATCCCGGCGCGATCCCGCAGGTTCAAGACAACGTGGCCATCAACGAAATCCAGTATCAACCCGTCGCCCCCAAGGCCTCGTTCATCGAACTCTACAACCACTCCGGCAGCGTCCCCTTCGACCTCTCCGGCTTCCGCTTGGATGGCGTCGGCTATGTGTTTCCGAACGGATCCGTGATCGCACCGGGTGGATTCCAACTCATTGCCGAAAGCCGTGCCGGGATGTCGCTCGCATACGGCGGCAATATTCTGGTCAACGATGAGTTCACCGGCTCCCTGAACAACGGCGGCGAATCGCTGCGTCTGGTCAAGCCCGGCGGCGTGCGGGGCACCAACGATCTGATCGTCAGCGATGTCCGCTTCGACAATCAACTGCCCTGGTCCACCAATGCCGCGGGGCTGGGGGCGTCACTACAATTGATTGATACCACCCAAAGCAGTTATCGCGTCGCCAATTGGGCCACGGGCGACCTCACCTCCCCCTCGCGGATCACCCCCGGCAAGCTGAACTCCGTGAGCGAAGCGCTCGCCACGTTTCCCGCCGTATGGATCAATGAAGTCCTGCCGGAAAATCATTCCGTACCGATCGACAACACCGGTCAGGCCGAGCCCTTCATCGAACTCTATAACTCAGGCACCGACCTCATCGATCTTTCACCCTGTTATCTTTCGGCATCCTATACCAACCTGACCCAATGGGTATTCCCCGCCGGCACCACGCTCGCGCCGGGACAATTCCTCTTAATCTGGGCCGATGGACGACCGGAAAAATCAACGCCGTTGGCGCTCCATACGAGTTTCCGAATTGCCCCGACCAATGGCAGCGTGGCCCTGTCGTGGCGACAAGGCGCCGCCAGCACGCCGGCCGTCCTCGACTACCTTAACTACCGCCAGGTGCCGGCGGAGCGCAGCTTCGGCTCCGTGCCGGACGGCGAACCGCGGAATCGCCAGCTCTTCCATCACGTCACTCCTGCGGGCGCCAACGATCCCTCGTACCTCGGCGTCAACATCGTGATCAATGAGTTCATGGCCGCCAACACGTCGACAATCGCCAACCCCGCGGGCGGCGGTTTCAGTGACTGGATCGAACTTTATAATGCCGCCGAGGATCCGGCGGACCTGACCGACTTCACCCTCACCGACGACCTGACGAATCCGAATCTATTCCGTATCCCCCCCGGCTACGTCCTCCCGCCCCACGGCTTCCTGCTGGTCTGGGCGGACAAAAACAGCGCCGCCAACACCGCGCAATCCCGCGATCTGCACGTCAACTTCAAGTTGAGCAAATCGGGAAAACAACTCGGCATTTTTGCGCCCGATGGACGGAGGCTCGACGGTTTTACCTTTCCGGCCCAGACCGACAACGTCAGCCAGGGTCGCTTCCCGGACGGCACCGCCGATTCGCTCGTTTTCTTTAATCGGCCGACACCCCTCACGTCCAACATCCTCGTGGGCGGCAACCTTCCTCCCCTCCTGAAATCCATTCCCACCCAGACGATTGCGGAAGGCAGCCCGCTGACTTTCAAAGCGGTGGCGACGGACCCGGACATCGGTCAGGTGCTGACTTTCAGCCTCGGGGACGCCCTGCCCGCCGGAGCCCGCTTCGATCTGCCGACCGGCGTCTTCACCTGGACACCCACGGAGGAACAGGGACCGGGGACGTACGCCTTCACCCTCAAAGTCACCGACAACGGCACCCCGCCGAGGAGCGCCAGTCAACGGGTGACCATTATTGTCAGTGAAATCAATCAACCACCCAGCCTGGCGCAACCCGCAGCCGTCGCCGTGGAGGCGGGCGAACGGGTGACTTTTCAGGCCACCGCCAGTGATGCGGATCTGCCCGCGCAACGGCTGACATTCTCCCTGCTGCCGGACGCACCCGCCGGTGCCAGCATCGATCCCAACACGGGCGTCTTCACCTGGACTACTCCGGAGGTTCCGTCGCCCACCGCCTTCACAATCGCGGTGCGGGTCAGCGACGACGGCCCCGGCCGGTTGAGCGCGACCCGCAGCTTCAGTGTTCAAGTCACGCCGAAATTTTCCGCAGTCATCAACGAAATCATGTATCGCCCGCTCGCCACCAATACGGCGTTCGTCGAACTGTTCAATCCCTCCACCGTGGTCATTCAGGATCTCGGCGGCCTGTGGTTGGGAGGAACCCACCTGCGTTATGATTTTCCGCCGGGAACACGTCTCGCCCCCGGGCAATTCCTGATCGTGGCCCAGAACCGCAAGGCGTTCGTCGCCGCGTACGGGGCGACGATTCCCGTCCTCGGAGAATGGGCCGGGACGCTGGATCCCCAGGGCTCCTCACTGGGCATCTACGGTCCGGGAGTGACGTTGACCCGCGTGGATTTCGAAGCCCGCGCGCCGTGGCCCGCGGAAGCAAATGGCGCTGGAAGTTCCCTTCAATTGATCGACGCCACCCAGGCCGGTTTCCGTGCCGGGAACTGGTCCGCCGGCGCGGGTCTCAAATGGCAACGCGTCGTCCAGACCGGCACCGCCACCAGTTCGACACTTTATCTTTACCTCGAAAATGTCGGCGACGTGTTCCTCGACGACGTGAAACTGGTGGAGGGCAACGACCCGGACGTCGGCGTCAATCTGGTGGCCAACGGCGACTTTGAATCCGCGTTCCCAGGACCTTTTGTCGTCTCGCCCAATCTCAGCAATTCCTCGAACAGCCCGTCGATCCACCATTCCGGCGCGGGCGGACTCCACCTCGTAGCCAGCAGCGCCGGCACCACCCGCGCCTCGGCCGTATACCAGGACCTCGCGACGGCGCTCAATCAGGGTGCGGCTTATACGCTCAGTTACTGGTATCTGCCGAACCCCGCGGGCGGCACGTTCACCGCACGCTTGTCGGGCAGCGGCATCAAGAGCACGATCGACCTGGCGGTGAATCCCGGCACTCTCGAACGGTTCACACCGGGACGCACCAACAATGTCGCCGACCTTCTCCCGGCCTTTCCGCCGATCTACCTGAACGAAATCGTTCCGAACAACACCACCGGATTGGCG
>JAYTHD010000122.1:0-2010 GCA_043732975.1 Verrucomicrobiota bacterium | reverse complement strand
CGAAGTTCAAACGTTGCGCTCCACGGTTTCCGCCCCGGTCTCCGGGCGTTTGAGCCAGGTGGCCGTGGTGGCCTTCCAAAAGGTGAAGGCCGGCCAGATCGTGGGCCAGATCACACCCGTGGATGTCTCGGTGCTGGACGCCCAGGTGGCGTTGGCGAAGGCCCGGATTGACCAGGTTCGCATTGACTACGAACCGGCCTTGCGCCGACAAAACACCGAGGTGAATTACACCGGCCTGCGGATGTCCTGGCTGGATTCACGAACTCAATTGGCGGCCTTGCTGGCGCGGACCAATTATCTGGCTGGGGAGCTGGATCGGGCCCGCAGATTTCAATCGGGAATCGGTGCCGGGGGGGTGACGGTACGGACGCCGGATCCACAGACGGGATTTGCCAGTCTGGCCGACGTTCAACGGGCGCAGATGTCGTATGATGAGGCGGTCGCCTCGATCGAGGAACGCAACAAGGCGATCAAGGAAATCACCGAGGCTTTGGAGCGCTTGCAACCGGAGGAGCGGCGGTTGGACGATGAGATTCCGGCCGGTGTGCGGGCGGCGATTTTGGTGGAAGAGCGCAACCTGCAATTGCTGGAGGTCCAATTGGCACCGCGCACGATGCTGGCTCCGATTGACGGAGTGGTGACGTCGGTTCTGCGCCGTACCGGTGAGAATGTGCAGTCCGGGGACATTCTTTTGACGATCACGTCGGAGACGCCCCGGATCATTATTGCCTATGCCCGCCAACCGCTCCGCGAAGTGCCGCGGCCAGGCCGCGGCATCGAAGTGCGCGCCCGCCACGGCACCCGCCCGGCGGCGCTGACTCAGATTACCGTGATCGGTCCTGCCATGGAATTAATTCCGGGTGAATTGCTGCCGCTCAAGATCTCGGGTGCCGCGCCGGAGTCCGGTCTTCCGCTGACCATACCCGTCCCTCCCGAACTCTCCTTGCGCCCGGGCGAATTGGTCGAAGTCCGATTAATCGACTAGCCGCGGGCGGGCCCCGGTGCCAGTGCCAGTGCCGAGGTTAGCTCGGGACCTTCCGGGCCTGACAAGCATTCAAGGCGGCAAACATCACGCTCTTCAAAGGAACGCCGGCCATGGCGGCGATACTTCGCGCGGATTCAAATTCCGGGTCCATTTGAACGATTCTGCCGTTCAATGTGCCCAGTTTTACCTTCACCTGACCGAACTCCGTGGCCACATCGACCCAGGACCGTTGCAATTTGAAGCGATTGGACTGAGTGCAGCGGACTCCAAAGGCGCTCGTTTCCGTGAGCAACAGGGCCGCAAAGTCATTCACCCGTTCCGGCGCGCAGAGCACCGTGAAAAGCACTCCGGGCCGGTGCTTTTTCATCTGGATAGGCGTATGAAACGCGTCCAGGGCACCGAGGCGAAGCGCCTTCTCCAGCACATGCCCCAGCAATTCACCGGAGGTATCATCGAGATTGGTCTCCAGAACGGCGATGGTGTCCGTCTCCCAGTCCAGGTCGGTGGTTTGGTCCGTTGATTCCCAAAGGACGGCGCGGACAACATTGGGGCGGGTGTGATTGGTGCGGGTGCCCAGGCCGTAGCCGACCCGGGCACCGACCACGGATTTCATGGGTGCGAAGGAGCGGGAGAATTCAGCCAGCAAGGCCGCCCCGGTGGGCGTGACGAGTTCGTGAGGCTCGGCGCACTGGGTGATGGGTATGCCGCGGGCCCCGAGGATTTCCAAGGTGGCCGCAGTCGGGATCGGCAGGAATCCGTGGGCACATTTTACCAGGCCCGTGCCTTCTGTTACCGGCCCGGCAGTCACCTCGGGGCACCCGAGCATTTCCAGGGCAATGCAGGCGCCGACGATATCAACAATCGAATCCACGCCGCCGACTTCATGAAAATGAACCCGTGCGGGCGGCACTCCGTGAATCTTGCCTTCCGCCGCCGCGATCCGTGCGAAAACCGACAGAGCCCGTTGGCGGACCCAATCCGACAAGGCGCTCGCTTCTATCAATTGACGAATCGCTGCGTGATCA
>JAYTHD010000121.1:0-4093 GCA_043732975.1 Verrucomicrobiota bacterium | reverse complement strand
TCCGGCCGCACCCGCCGCCGTTGCCGGTCGGGAGGCCGAGCCCAGCGGCGGAGATTCCAATTGCGGGGACGGGGGCAGATAGCGCCGCTGGGTCAGGGGCTCGCCCGGCTCCGGCGCGACAAAACCCGGCGGCGTATCGACGTAATGGGCAACGCCCGGCGGACGATAGGGCAGGCCCGTGCTGGTTTCGCCGGTTTGAACCTCGGGGGTCCGGCATCCGGTGGAGACCAGGGCCAACGCGGCCGTGGCAACGAGTGATAAGCGCGGAAGTTGCATCAGCGAACAGACCTACCGCATAGCCGGATTTTGCGTCGCAGTAAACCCCCGTGTTGGGGAATGTCGCGCGGCCCGGCCCAAGTTGGCCAGGGGCGCCTCTCCAATCGGCCGCACGGAACCGGATAGGCGCCCGGGAAGGGCCAAAAGTGTCGCTCCCGATTTCATTTTCGGAAGCTGCGCTCGCGCCGGACAGTGGCATCCGCTAAAGGACCGCCGTGACTGCGGAGTACCTTCAGAAGTGCCGGGGTTTGATCGACCGGGTGGCCGCCCAGGAAGCGGTGATCGCCCAAGTGGCAGACCGCTTCGCGGCCACGATCTTGAAGGGCCGGATGGTGCATCTGTTCGGGTCCGGGCACTCCCGCATCCTGGTCGAGGAAATGTGGCCCCGGTATGGTTCCTTTCCCGGGTTCAATCCCATCGTCGAACTTTCACTCTCCTTCCACAATCTCGTGGTCGGTGCGAACGGCCAGCGTCAGGCCATGTTCCTGGAAAATGTCTCCGGCCTGGCGGCGCGGATCCTGCGCAATTACGATCTTGCTGCCCAGGATTCCGCCCTCGTCGTCAGTTCCAGCGGTTGCAACGTGGTCCCCTGCGAAATGGCCGAGGAATTTCAACGACGCGGCGTGCCCGTCGTGGCGATCATTTCCCTCGCTCACAGCACCGCCTCCGTCAGCCAACGCACGGACGGACGCAAGCTTCAGGATTTTGCCGACCTCATCCTCGATACCGGCGCTCCCGTCGGCGACGCGATGCTCCGCGTGCCGGGTCTGGATACCCCGGTCGCCCCGGGCTCCACGGTCGGCGGGTGTCTCTTGATCAACTCGCTCAAAGCGGAGATCGCCGAGCGGTTGACCCTGGCCGGCCATCCTCCCCGCGTGCTCACGGCGAGCGCCGTGGTGGGGAAGACACGCGCCACCGAATTATTCGAGGCCGCTTACGACGAACACGCACGTCGCCTGGCCCGTCTCTACGAAAATCTGGGCAACCCCACGACCGTCCCCACTGCTTCCCCGTCGAAGCACCCATAATACGCGAATCATCCCATGAAAGCATGCCCCCTCCGGACATCCGTCATCGGCAGCTATCCCTTTCCGGGCTGGCTGGAATTCAGCGCCGCCCATCTCGACCGGTTTGGCGCCGAGGATCTGGCCGAACTGCAATCCGATGCCGTCACCGCCGCCGTGACGGATCAACTGGCCGCCGGGTTGGACGTGATTACCGACGGCGAACAGACACGATTGGATTTCAACCTGAGTTTCTACGGGTTTCTGGAAGGCATCGCCCTGGAGGCGGCCAGTCCGCGGCGGTTCGGTCCGCCCGCCCATGACCAGCGCGGCAAACATCAAGTCATCGGGGAACTCACCGCGCCCCGCGGTCTCGGGGCCGTGGCGGAATTCCAACGCCTGGAAAAAATCACCGATGTCATCCAGGGACGCACGGGTGGGCCGGTGACCCTCAAAGCCTCCGTTCCGGGTCCGTACACCCTGGCCGGACGCCTACTGCCCAATCCCCTGTTGGGGTATCCGGACCGTTGGGCCCTGGCCGAGGCGCTACTCCCACTGGTGCGCCAGGAACTCGAAGCGCTGGTGGCCGCCGGTTGCCGCGAGATCAGCGTCGATGAACCCAGCATGAGTTGCTATGCCTACCGGGAGGATGTGGCGCGTTTCGTGGATCTCTACAACCGCACCATCGAAACCATCGCCGGCCGCACCCGCGTGTGCCTGCACCTCTGCTTCGGCAACTACAAGGCACGCGCCGTGGGACCACGACAGCTCGCACCGATGTTTCCCGGTTTTCTGGATCTGAAGTGCAATGAATTGCACGTCGAAATGGCCAGCCGGGAATTTTCCGAGCTGGAAATCATTGGCCTGATCGCCCAACGCATGGACGTCGCGGTGGGGATCATCGACGTAAAATCCTACTACCTCGAAACTCCGGAGGACATCGGCCGGCGGGTGCGACGCTGCCTGGAATTTGCCCCGGCGGACCGGCTGATTTTCGCGCCGGATTGCGGTCTCAGTCAAACGGCGCGTTGGGCGGCACGGCGGAAATTGACGGCCCTCTGCGCCGGCGTCCGGCGTGTCCGCGAATCGCTTTAAGCAAAACTCACATCCCCCCGCCCCGATGACGGATCCAACCGCGAGCAATACCCAGGTAAAGGAGATGGCCGATGAATCCATGGTGCGAAACCTGGCGGCCCAGGCAAACGCCCTCTGGCCGCAGGAAGCGGCCATTTTCGCCCGCAACGAAATCCTTCCCGGAGCCCGTATTCTCGATGTGGGCTGTGGCACGGGCGAAATCATCACGCGTCTTGCCGGACAATTTCCCGAAGCGCACTTCCTCGGCGTGGATCTTGAAACCGCCCACCTGGACCGGGCTCGGGCGCGATGCACTGGATTTGGCGACCGCATCGAGTTTGTGCGCGACGATGCCCTGGCGCTCCGTCAGTCGGCGGGTCAATTCGATCTCGTCCTCTCACGTCACGTCCTGCAAGCCGTGCCCGACGCGCCGCGGGCGGTGGCCGAGTTGGTGCGGGTCACCCGGCCGGGCGGCCGGTTGCACATTCTGGCGGAAGACTACGGCATGTTGTGGTGCCACCCCACGCCGCATGATTCCGATGAATTCTGGCAGATCCTCCCTCAAGTCTTTGGGCGGGCCATCGGATGCGACAATCATATCGGACGCAAAATGTTCACCGTGTTGACGGATCTCGGCCTGCTTGACATCCGCGTGGACTTCCTGGTCGCCGACACCCTGCGAGTGCCCCGCGACACCTTTGCCCACATCTGGGAAGCCTGGCGGGACGGCTACTCCGATTCGATCGCGCACCATACTGGCAGGCCAGCCGCAGAGGTGGTCGCCCGCTTTAATGAGATGATTGACTGCGCCCGCGACCCGCGCGGCTATGCCCTGTGGCAGGTGCCCGTGTGGACCGCCCGGAAGTAGGCCAGCTGCCGCGGGTTTCGCGGTCGATCCCGCCCTGAGCCCCCTCCCCTCTTGTCGAGATCGGCTTGAAGCCGATGCCGCCTTCCGCTCTTCTCGCGGTCATGGAAGTCGCTCAATCCGTTGCGTGTCCTTACTGCGGTCAGGATTCCGAACTGGTCCTCGATACCGCGGTGCCGTCGCAGCAATTCACGACGGACTGTGAAGTCTGCTGTCGTCCCTTCGAGGTCATCGTCGAGTGCGAGCCCGGCGAGATCCTGTCGCTGACCGTATTGGGATAGGTCGCCGCACGCTCCATCATTAGCCCGACTTTCGGCACTGACGCCTTTTTTTCGAGAAAGCTGCGTCCTCCCGTTCCGAGGTCTGCACTACAAAATTGATTTCAGGGCGCACGTTCAGACCAGTTTGTAATACAACAAGGGACAGGTGAATTATCACACGCACCGTCTGGCTTCGCTGGATAATACAACAAGGGACAGGTGAGAATGGCCCTTACTTAAGCCCCTGAGGAATCCGGGTTGTTTCCCGGGCGGCGATGGCGGTTGCGGTGCCGGATTTCTTTGTAGCGGCGGCGGGTGCGGTCAGAATACTACAAGGGACCTACAGTGCTAGAAGGGACAGGTAAATTATAAATCCGTACCCCCTGGCTTCGCTGGATTATTGCTGCGCTGGGGAGTCGGCCGGTGCCTGGGTTGATCGACGTTGACGCGGGCGCAGCCGTGCGGTCCCGGCGCGGCTCGCCCATTTTGCCGCGCTGGTTGGCGCCCGAACGGCTGAACGGCTGAACTGGGCGGAAGCCTCCGTCAACCGCGCGGCGCGGGACGTTTCCCTTGGTGTTGGTGCCTCGACTGGCGCGACTTGGGTTCCTCGGACT